>NZ_PDIY01000001.1:685000-745000 GCF_002563655.1 Bacillus sp. es.034
CATAAGATACAGCCATTTCACGGAATTGACCAGTAATACCGGAAGCCATTCAAGTGTCGTCACAACGATCATAAAGAATAGGGCTGAAACAAATGTGTTGGTTTGTGCTTCTGATTGTTGATTTTTGATGTAAGCCACAACAAGACCCACTACAAAGATCCCGATTCCGAGAAGAATATAAGGCGTATACGATTCTCCCTCTACAGCGAAGGCTCTGAATCGGAAGTAAATTAAATCGAACAGGACAAGGGCGATCAGCACCACTTGAACGGGGTTCCATAAGCTCTTAAACATCCCCATCCCGAATTGATGGATGGTTAAGTAAGCGAAATAGCCCATTTGACTGATGACACTAAACGTAAATCCTACAAATATGAACCAAAGTAAACTCGATAATATCCCAATCACGTCACCGTCCTGAAAGTATGGTCCGAACTGATCCCATCTTATGATCAGGGCGGCGACACCTGTAACGGCTCCTCCGATTACTAACGTATGAATAAATAAACGAATCCAATTGCGGATGGTCACTTCTATTTTCCTCCAAATAAAAAAATATACACTCACTTGATTGTACCAACGCATGTTGGAAAAATCCAGGTTCCAATTTTACCTGTGCATATTTTTTTCGATATTTCTCATATTAAGGGTAAGGGAATTTGTATGGAAGGAGCCTACCCATGAAAAGATATTCCTTTCTTTTTCTATTGCCCTTTCTTCTTCTATCCGCTTGTGGCGGTGGCGGGGATACGGGCAGTGGCAAAATGGATTACGAAGAAACCAAGAAGATGGTTGTTGATATATTAAAGACGGATGACGGTAAAAAAGCCATCCAGCAAGTCATGTCTGATGAAAAAATGAAGTCAGAGCTTATTATGGATCAGGGTGTTGTAACCGATACGATATCCAAAACCCTTACATCTGAAAAGGGGACAGAATTCTGGAAGAAATCCTTTGAAGATCCGAAGTTTGCTGAAGCCATGGCAAAAAGCATGAAGGATGGCAACGAAAAATTGCTCAAGGACCTCATGAAGGACCCTGAGTACCAAGGAATGATGATGGACCTTTTAAAGGATCCGGAATTCAAAAAAGAGCTTACCGAAGTATTAAAGAGCCAGGAATACAAGGAACATTTGCAAAAGGTGATTACGGAGACCTTCCAAAGCCCGCTATTCAAGGCTAAGCTGCAGGATGTATTATTGAAGGCTGCAGGGGAAATCAAAGATGGCGGAAAAAGTGAAGGCAGCAGCAGTCAATCATCAGGCAGTGACCAGGGTGGTTCTGGAGACTCCGGTGGTACAGGCAGCGGTGGCGGGGGTCAATAGAAATATTCCTCCTGCCAATATGTAAAAATGAAAAGGGACCACATGCATATTTCAGCATTGGTCCCTTTTTGCTTCTTTAAGACAGTTTTTCAATTACTTTGTGAGCGATTTCCCCATATATCTGACCGAGTCGGTGATCCTCAGCATAAATGGAAGGGGCAAAATCCACTTCATTCCAGTCTGGCTGCTGTAGTGGAAGCTTGCCAAGTAAATCGGTACGGAGCTCTTCTGTAAGCTTCTCTCCACCGCCTTGACCGAAGACGAATTCCTTTTCACCTGTCAGCTTACTTTCAAAGTAAGACATGTTTTCTACCACACCAAGGATGTCATGGTCCGTTTGAAGGGCCATGGCCCCTGCACGGGCTGCTACGAATGCCGCTGTCGGATGAGGTGTCGTCACGATGATTTCCTTACAATGTGGAAGCATCGTATGAAGATCAAGTGCAACGTCCCCTGTTCCCGGTGGCAGGTCCAGCAGTAAATAATCCAATTCTCCCCACTCGACTTCAGAGAAGAAGTTGTTCAGCATCTTACCAAGCATCGGCCCTCTCCAAATAACAGGGGCATTATCCTCTACGAAGAACCCCATGGAGATGACCTTCACGCCAAATCGTTCTACTGGAATAATTCTTTCCCCGCGTACGACCGGTCTCTTTACGATCCCCATCATATCGGGAACGCTGAAGCCGTAAATATCGGCATCCACAAGGCCAACCTTCTTGCCTTGTCGGGCCAGTGATACGGCAAGGTTAACCGAAACCGTTGATTTTCCTACGCCGCCTTTTCCGCTGGCAATCGCAATGAAAGTCGTCTTACTTGCAGGGGATAAGAGGTCCGTTCCTTCTCCACCTGCGCCTCTATGCTTTTCAAGCTCCTCTTCCGGAAGCTCTGTGAAACGGATCCCGACAGATTCCGCTCCGTTCTCCTTTAATACTTGTACAATTTGCTGTTGGAATTGCATTTGCTCCCCGGTACCCGTTTTGGCAATGGCAATTTTCACACTGACATGGTTCTTTTCTTCCTTAACGGAGATGTCTACAACACCATTTGTTTCTTGTAAGGTTTTATTCAAAAAAGGATCTTTTAATCCAAATAAAAGTTCGCGTGTTTGTTGTTCCGATAACATGAATAACCACCCTTTTCTATGTATTCGTTTTCAATCATCTGTTTTCAGTATAACATATTCTCTGTTGAATGAATGCTCAAAAGGTTTTGAATGCTTTTGTTGAATAATAAAAAAGCTGAGAGGTTATTCCTCGTCAGCTTTTCCTTTGTCTTCATTGTCCGCGGTCAGGTAGTTGAGTACCCCCTGGTAGACGGAGGCAGCAATTTTTTGCTGGTAGTCTTCCTTCAGTAGATTGGCCCTTTCTCCGGGATTGGAGAGGAATCCGATTTCCACGAGGGCTCCGGATTTTTTGGCATGCTTCAGGATATAGACATTTTGCAGACCCTTTGCTTCCCGGGTCGTATTTTCCAGATTTCGTATCAGTTCTGCTTGGATCGCTTTGGCGAGTGCTTTATTTTCTTCAAACTTTGGATTGTAGAAGGTCTGGGCCCCGCTCCATTTCGCAGATGGAATGGAGTTCAAGTGGATACTAAGAAACATATCCGCTTGGGAATCATTGATCAAATTGAGCCTTTTCTTAAGATCTTCCACTTTCCTACGGCTGTAACCTCTCGTCCCCTCGTCGGCAAGATCTTCATCTTTTTCGCGCGTCAGGATCACAAGGGCCCCTTGTTCCTGGAGATAATCCCTTATCATCAGTGACACATTCAATGCGATGTCCTTCTCAAGTGCCTTCTCATCTCCCGCCCCGCCGTCCGGGCCCCCATGTCCCGGATCTATATAGATGATTTTTCCTGATAAGGGGAGATTCCATGAATCCCATGTATCTTTGTCTAATATTTTATATTGAATGATGAATAATAAAATAGCCAGTGCAGAAATTATCCCGATAACCTTCAGTTTCTGAACCATTCCAGTCCTCCTATTTCAAGTCTTGGCGACGGAGGAAGCCTCCGCTGCCTTTACTAAAAAATATGGGACAAGAATGGGTTTTAGAACTGAAATTAATGCAGCCGTAATTTGTGACGCTTGATACCTTTTTCATATCCTTCTGACCACCATGTTTCCACAAAGTGCTCACAACAGAAATAAAAGGACTCATCTACTTCATTCGATACACCCATCTCAGACCAGTACAGCCAGAAATTATAAAGGGTGTCAATAAAATGCTTCATTTCTTCCTCACATCGCTTTTTCACTAATTCGGTATCTTCACCTGAGTACCCGAATTTGCTGATCTTTCCTCCAAGGAGATAAGCTTCTATAGCGACATCAAAACATGCTTCATCAAATCCCTGCTGCATGAATACGCCGCCTTGAACCTTTATATATCCAAAATGCCGCCGGACACTCTCCTGCAGCATCTTAATCGAAATTTCTTTCAGTAACGTTCTTTCCGTCTTGATCTGCTTCTCTCTTCTCTTTGTATTGAAAGTCGTAATAACGTTCAAACATCATTCACCCCTTTGAACGTATTTTCCTACTTAACCCACCACTTCATTCGAGTAACTGTTACCAATTTTCCTGGAGGGACGGACCTCCATATCGCCCCTTCAGGAAGTAGACATTTCCTGATATACAGCGATTCCGCTGCTAAATTGTATGTAAATTGGAGGTCCGTCCCTCAAACCCAATAAAAAAAGCCCAGCCGACAGAATCGGCTGAGCTTTTGTGTGAAATAATAATTAACGCTTAGAGAATTGTGGCGCGCGACGTGCACCTTTAAGACCGTATTTTTTACGCTCTTTCATACGAGAGTCACGAGTTAATAATCCAGCGCGTTTTAGAGTTCCACGGTATTCAGGGTCTGCTTGTAGTAAAGCACGAGCGATTCCGTGACGGATCGCACCAGCTTGACCAGCATAGCCTCCACCATTAACGTTTACTAAAACGTCATAGTTACCAAGAGTTTCAGTTGCAACTAGTGGTTGCTTAATTACTTCTCTTAGTGCTGCGAATGGGATATAAACTTCTACTTCACGATCATTGATAACAATGTTTCCGTTACCTGGTACTAAACGTACACGAGCTACTGAGCTCTTACGACGACCAGTTCCGTAATATTGAACTTGAGCCAAGATAATAACCTCCTCTTATTAATTATCCACGAAGTTCGTAAACTTCAGGTTGTTGTGCTTGATGCTTATGCTCTGCTCCAGCATATACATGTAATTTCTTGAACATTTGACGACCTAGAGAACCTTTTGGAAGCATACCTTTAATAGTAAGCTCAAGCATTTTCTCTGAGTAGTTTGTACGCATTTCTAATGCTGTACGTTGTTTTAAACCACCAGGGTGATTAGTGTGACGGTAGTAGATCTTGTCCGTTAACTTCTTCCCAGTTAGTTCAATTTTTGAAGCATTAAGAATGATTACATGATCACCAGTGTCAACATGTGGTGTGAATGTTGGTTTGTGTTTTCCGCGTAGAATTGAAGCAACTTCACTGGATAGACGTCCAAGAGTTTTACCTTCAGCATCTACAACGAACCATTTACGATCGATTTGATTGGCTTTTGCCATATACGTTGTACGCATGATTTAACCTCCTATTTAATGAATCCGTAGTATTTATTTTCTAATCACAATAAGTTTCCGGGGCTTATCGTGGGGTTAATAACATACCATATGCTATATTATCTTGTTCCCAGTCTATTGTCAAGAGAATGTTACACCAGGATTAGTTGTTTTAGTATTTTTTTTATTAAATCCATACAATCCTATTTCACAACAGGATCATAGTCCACTCTCCACAGATATAACCCATGGGGCGGTGCGGTCTTTCCTGCACGGTTGCGATCCCGTGCTACGAGTATTCCGGGTACTTCATCCACAGGAATATTCCCAGTACCCACCTCTAACAAAGTACCGACCAGGATCCTCACCATATTGTATAGAAATCCGTTCCCCACAAAAGAAAAAATGATTTCTTCTTCATGTTCCTGGATTTCTATCCGATGGATGGTTCGTACTTTGTCTTCGACTTCTGTCTTAGCCGAGCAGAAGCTCGTGAAGTCGTGCTCCCCGATCAGGTGCCGGGCAGCACGCTCCATATCCGGAACCGAAAGCGTATGGGGATAGTGAAGGGCAAAATGCCGGTTGAACGGACTTCTTGATTCCCCTGTATAGATTCGATAACGGTATTCTTTCTGCTCCACGGAAAACCGCGAGTGAAAATCCGTTGAAACAAACGCGGCCTCTTTCACGGTCACTTCATCCGGTAACCTTGTATTCAGCACGATCGGCCATTTCTCTTCTGGAATGGATAAAGGTGTGTCAAAATGAAAGACCTGACCGTTTGCATGGACGCCTGCGTCGGTCCGTCCAGACCCGCTGATCCGGACAGAAGCGCCTTTATGGATAGTGGACAAGATGCTTTCTATAAGTCCCTGGACGGTACGCTCTCTAGGTTGTACCTGATAACCATGAAAATAGGTTCCATCATAGGCGATGGTACACTTCACTCTCTGCATACGTGACACTCCCATTATGCTCTGAAAATAATTAATACCGTTGTGAGGAGGGCCAGAACGATTAACGCTCCCGTATCCTTCTTATGCCAGGACAACAGGCGGTATTTCGTCCTTCCCTCCCCTCCTTGATACCCTCTTGCTTCCATGGCCGTTGCCAGGTCTTCGGCGCGTTTAAATGCACTGACGAAGAGAGGAATCAATAAAGGGATGATCGCTTTGATCCGATCTTTGATGGGACCTGATGAAAACTCTGCCCCCCTGGCAATCTGTGCCTTCATGATTTTATCCGTTTCCTCCATCAAGGTTGGGATGAACCGCAGGGAAATCGACATCATGAGAGCGAGTTCATGTACAGGGAATTTCACTTTCTTCAATGGATTCAAAAGTGTTTCAAGCCCGTCTGTTATCGTGATGGGTGAGGTCGTGAGCGTTAATAATGAAGTAACAAGGATCAGGTAAAAGAATCGTAATGATATAAAGATCCCCTGTCTTAGCCCTTCTTCATGAACCGACAAGATACCCAGGTCCAAAATGACGGGACCTTCCTTTGTAAAAAATACATGTAAGAAAAACGTAAACAAAATCAGCCAAAGAATGGGCTTCAATCCTCCGATGATAAAACGGATGGAAAGGTTGGATAGTATGAGTGCGCTAAACGTAAAAAGACCGAGCAGTGCGTATGTGACAGCATTATTGGCCAAAAAGACGACACCTATAAAACCAAAAATAAATAAAAGCTTTGCCCTGGGGTCCATTTGGTGAAGAATGGATTTGGCCGGTACATAACGGCCGAAGATCATTTTTTCCATCATAATCCTTCACCTCCGCCCTGGATCGCACGGATGGCTGAAGCCAATTCGTCTATTGTCAGACACGTATTCGGAAGTTTCTTTCCGGTCTTTTTTTCAAATTGATATTGGAACCGAACCACATCCGGTACATCCAATCCCATCTCGAACAGTTCGTCCGTCTGGGAGAAGATTTCTGCAGGGGTTCCTTTTCGTTTTAAATGGCCCTTTTGCATGATGACGATCTCTTCTGCATAGTGAGCGGCGTCTTCCATGCTATGAGTGACGAGAATGGTCGTCAATCCTTTTTCCTTATGAAGGGCATAGAACATGTCCATGATCTCCCTCTGCCCTCTTGGGTCGAGTCCTGCTGTAGGCTCGTCCAGGACAATGACTTCTGGATTCATAGCCAATACACCAGCAATGGCAACCCGTCTCATTTGTCCACCTGAAAGATCGAATGGGGATTTCTCCAGTACATCGGGAGACAAACCAACCTTTACAATCAATTCTTTCGCTCTTTGTATCGCTTCTTCCTCGGATACACCAAAGTTCATCGGACCATAACAAATATCCTTAAGGACGGTTTCTTCAAACAGTTGATGCTCAGGGAATTGAAAGACGATCCCTACCTTCTGTCTGACAGGCTTTAAATTCTTTGCCTTTTCCTTTGCCTTGATCTCGTGCTCGCCTACTTGCACAAGTCCCTCTGTAGGCTTTAATAATCCATTGAGATGCTGCAATAATGTGGACTTGCCTGAACCGGTGTGACCGATCACTGCGAGAAACTGACCGGTTGGAATCGAAAGGTTGATATCTTGAAGGGCAAGTTTTTCGAATGGAGTGTTGAATGAATACCGGTATTCTACCTGTTGAAATGTGATCTGCATAGTTCATCCACCAACTCTTCTTCTGTAAAGTATGTTTTAGACAGGGGGATCCCTGCTTCCTTCAGTGCCCCGGCAAGCTTGATGGTGAAAGGCGAATCCAATCCAAGCTTTATGAGCTCATCCTCTAATAGGAAAATCTCTTCCGGTATCCCTTCCTTAAAGACACTGCCTTGATTCAAGACAATCATACGATCTGCCTTTGTTGCTTCCTCCAGGTCATGGGTGATGGAGATCACCGTCAGGTTCTCTTCTTCTTTCAGTTTACGGATTGTTTCAAGAACTTCCTGTCTTCCCTTTGGGTCAAGCATCGATGTGGCTTCATCCAAGATGATGATGGATGGCTGCAGGGCTACAACCCCTGCTATCGCCACACGCTGCTTTTGGCCCCCAGATAAATGGTGCGGCTCTTGATCAAGAAAATCTTCCATATGGACACTTTTTAAAGCATCATTGACCCTCTGTACCATCGATTCATAAGGTACTCCATGGTTTTCTAACCCAAAAGCCACATCATCCTCTACTGTAGCACCAACAAATTGATTATCGGGATTCTGAAAGACCATACCCAGCTTTGAACGGATGTCCCAGATAGAACGTTCCTCAAGAGTGATCCCGTCCACCGTCACTAGTCCCTTCTCGGGGAAATGAAGCCCATTCAGCATCTTGGCAAGGGTGGATTTACCGGATCCGTTATGTCCGACGATCGCGAGCCACTCACCTTGATTGACCGTCAGGCTGATGCCTTTAAGGGCATACGTATTCTGATCAGGGTATCTGAAGTGCACATCGTCCACTTTAATGATTTCCTTCAATTCTGTAACCTCCTCTACGCTATCCTTACTCAGCTCTGCTAAAAACCTTTGCATATAAAAAAAAGCCTGCACCCCGACCAAAGAAAAGAACATCTTTTCTTGTTCATCCATTGAACAGCTTCTATGAACATAGAAGTTGGAAGGGGTGCACGAGCTAGACGAGTCAGACAGCGCTGCTCATCGTAACGCTCTGCTTTTCATCACATGCACTTATACAAAAAGGGCAAAGAAGCAGTTAAGGATTAACTGTCCCGCCCTTAATGTTAGAAGTCACGAATTATTAAACTAATTCGATGATTGCCATTGGAGCACCGTCACCACGGCGAGGACCAACCTTCATAATGCGAGTATATCCGCCTTGACGCTCTGTGTAACGAGGAGCGATGTCAGAGAATAACTTTTGTAAAGCATCTTGGTTGTTTTCAGCGTTTGCAACTTCTTTACGAATGAATGCACCAGCTTGACGACGCGCGTGAATGTCACCACGTTTACCGAGTGTGATCATTTTTTCCACAACTGAACGAAGCTCTTTCGCACGAGTTTCAGTTGTTTCGATGCGCTCGTTAATGATTAGGTCTGTAGCTAAATCACGTAGCATTGCTTTACGTTGAGCACTGGTACGTCCTAACTTTCTGTAAGCCATTAAGGGTTCCCTCCTTTGTTGAGTCTATATATGAAAGAAGATGTTATCAGTCGTCTTTACGTAATCCAAGTCCAAGGTCTTCAAGTTTAACTTTAACCTCTTCAAGGGATTTACGTCCTAGGTTACGCACTTTCATCATATCTTCTTCAGTCTTGTTAGCAAGCTCTTGAACAGTATTGATTCCAGCACGCTTCAGGCAGTTATAAGAACGAACAGAAAGATCCAATTCTTCGATAGTCATCTCAAGAACTTTTTCTTTTTGGTCTTCTTCTTTTTCTACCATGATTTCAGCATTCTGCGCTTCATCTGTAAGGCCAACGAAAATATTTAAGTGTTCTGTTAGAATCTTAGCACCTAAAGAAATTGCTTCTTTCGGTCCAATACTTCCATCAGTCCATACATCAAGAGAAAGTTTATCGTAGTTCGTCATTTGACCAACACGAGTATTTTCTATTTGATAGTTAACGCGTGAAACTGGAGTGTAAATAGAATCGATTGGGATCACGCCAATAGGAAGATCCTCACGTTTGTTTTGGTCTGCTGGTCTGTACCCACGACCACGGGATGCACTTAAACGTACTCGGAAGTGACCACTCTTAGATAATGTTGCAATGTGCAAATCAGGATTTAACACTTCAACATCACTATCATGAGTAATATCCGCAGCCGTTACGACTCCTTCGCCCTGTACATCAATCTCCAGCGTTTTTTCTTCATCAGAGTAGATCTTCAACGCTAGTTTCTTGATATTCAAAATGATGGATGTGACATCCTCTACGACGCCTTCAATTGTTGAAAACTCATGCAGTACTCCATCTATTTGAATAGATGTGACAGCAGCACCTGGGAGTGACGATAATAGGATACGACGTAAGGAGTTACCCAAAGTTGTACCATATCCACGCTCAAGTGGTTCTACGACGAACTTTCCATATGTGGCATCATCGCTGATCTCAACCGTTTCAATTTTTGGCTTTTCAATTTCGATCATTAATATTTACCCTCCTTCAAAACGTCGAAACTCCGGGCTAAATAAGATAAAGTCCGAAATTCCCCATGTTTACGTTCCCTATTGTGCACCAACAACTGGTTACTTTTCTGAATGAACGTATCTTGTATCATATCCCATTATAGACAACGATACAAAATTTATACAGAAAATTAAACGCGGCGACGTTTTGGTGGACGGCATCCATTATGAGGAACTGGAGTAACGTCTCTGATTGCAGTAACTTCTAGACCTGCTGCTTGAAGAGCACGGATAGCTGCTTCACGACCAGCACCAGGACCTTTAACTGTTACTTCAAGAGTCTTTAAACCATGTTCCTGAGAAGCTTTAGCTGCTGTTTCAGCTGCCATTTGTGCTGCGAATGGAGTGGATTTACGAGAACCTCTGAATCCTAGTGAACCTGCACTTGACCATGCAACAGCATTTCCGTGAACATCAGTAATAGTTACGATTGTGTTATTGAATGTAGAACGAATGTGTGCAATACCAGCTTCGATATTCTTTTTCACACGACGTTTACGAGTATTAGTTTTACGTGCCATACTAAGAAGTAACCTCCTTTACCTATTATTTTTTCTTGTTAGCTACAGTCTTACGAGGACCTTTACGTGTACGAGCATTGTTCTTCGTATGTTGTCCACGAACAGGTAGTCCACGACGGTGACGAAGACCGCGGTATGAACCGATTTCCATAAGACGTTTGATGTTTAGTGATACTTCACGACGAAGATCACCTTCTACTTTTAATTTATCAACGATATCACGAATCTTTCCTAGTTCGTCGTCAGTAAGATCGCGAACGCGAGTATCCTCAGATACACCAGCTTCAGATAAGATTTTCGCTGCAGTATTTTTACCAATACCGTAGATGTATGTTAATGAAATGACAACACGTTTGTCACGTGGAATGTCTACACCAGCAATACGTGCCATAGTGATAGCGCACCTCCTTTAAGATTAGCCTTGTTTTTGTTTGTGTTTAGGGTTTTCACAGATAACCATGACTTTACCTTTTCTACGAATAACTTTACATTTTTCGCAGATTGGTTTAACAGATGGTCTAACTTTCATCTTATTCTAACCTCCTTAATAGTACGGAGTGCAATAGATTATTTATAACGATAAGTGATTCTACCACGAGTTAAGTCATACGGTGATAATTCCACTGTTACCTTGTCACCAGGTAGGATACGAATGAAATGCATACGGATCTTTCCTGAAACATGTGCCAGTACTGTATGACCATTTTCTAATTCTACCTTAAACATCGCATTGGGCAAAGTCTCGGCGACCTTACCTTCAACTTCAATTACATCATCCTTAGCCATCGAACATGTCTCCCTTCTTCTCATCATTTAATACTTCGTTAACAAACTTTGAAACAGCATAACGCAGTTTACCGTTCGTTACTCTGCCTGATTCTATCATACTGTTTTGAACTTCTGGAGAAACATAGTCACACAAGTGAAGATGAGCGATGTTCTTGCGCTTGGCGCGATCGAACTTTCGTCTATCCCCATCTGCTATCAGTACAAAACGTTCATCCAACTGCTGAATAACGACCGAGTAGCTTCCAGCCTCTCTCCCTTTAAGGGTTTGAACAATCTGGCCTACCCTCGGAACCGTTGATTCTGACTCGATCAATCCAATCACCTTCACTTAGGCTTTCGTCAATATCTCATAGCCGTCTTCAGTAATTGCTATTGTGTGTTCAAAGTGCGCACACATTTTATCATCTACTGTGACGACTGTCCAGTTATCTGATAACGTTCTAACATATCGACTTCCTGCATTAACCATTGGTTCAATAGCCAGTACCATGCCAGGCTTTAAACGCGGACCTTTGTTGGGTGGTCCATAATGAGGGATTTGCGGGTCCTCATGTAAGTCTTGACCAACTCCGTGCCCCACATACTCCCGAACGATTGAAAAGCCATTAGCCTCAACAAAAGTTTGTATACTATGAGAGATATTCGACAGACGCTCGCCTGGTTTCGCTTCTTTAAGGCCCAGAAATAATGATTCTTCCGTTACATCAAGAAGCTTCCGGGTTTCATCATCTATTGTTCCAACTGGATATGTCCAAGCTGAGTCACCGTGATAACCATTATATTTAGCACCGATATCGATACTGATAATATCGCCATCTTTCAATACTCGATCGCCTGGAATTCCATGTACCAACTCATTGTTGACTGAAGCACAGATGCTGCCACGAAACCCATTATACCCTTTAAAAGATGGAATTGCATCATGTTTACGAATGAATTCTTCAGCAATTGCATCCAATTCCTTCGTCGATATTCCCGGAGAAATATACTTTTGCAATTCCGCATGAGTCAAAGCAACAATCTTACCAGCATGCCGCATGATCTCAATCTCTCTCGGAGTTTTAGAAATGATCATTATGAAAGGCCTCCAAGTAGTTCATCAATGTCATCAAACACTCTATGGATGTCTTGTTGACCGTCAATGTTTTTCAGATAGCCTTTATCTTCGTAGTAAGCCAATAGTGGTTGGGATTGTTTGATGTTTACGTCCAAACGGTTTTGAACCGTTTCTTCGTTATCATCTGCGCGTTGATATAACTCGCCGCCGCAGCGATCACAAACGCCCTCTTCCGTTGGCGGATTAAAGACAAGATGATAAGTAGCGCCGCACTCTTTACAGATCCTGCGACCTGTCAAGCGCTCCATCAGGATGTCCTTATCTACATTTATATTAATGACATAATTCATTTTCTTACCAAGATCAGCTAGGATGTTTTCAAGTGCTTCTGCCTGAGCAACCGTTCTTGGAAACCCATCCAGTAA
This sequence comes from Bacillus sp. es.034, assembly GCF_002563655.1. GTDB lineage: Bacteria > Bacillota > Bacilli > Bacillales > Bacillaceae_B > Rossellomorea. The sequence goes on from NZ_PDIY01000001.1 coordinate 697,820, forward strand.
GAAGCCTTTTTCACAGTCCTCTTTGCTTAATCGTTCACGGACGATACCGATTGTCACTTCATCAGGAACAAGGTCGCCATTATCCATAAATGATTTAGCCTTCAAGCCTAGTTCAGTACCTTCTTTGATAGCTGCACGGAACATATCACCTGTAGAGATATGGGGGATACCATATTTATCTACGATTTTTTCAGCTTGAGTGCCTTTTCCTGCGCCTGGTAAGCCCATAAGAACTATATTCACTCGTACTCCCCCTAATTGTCTATAAAATGGTTTCAGGAACAAGATGTTCCCGAAAACCCTCTTATTTAATAAATCCTTTGTAGTGACGCTTCACTAACTGTGCCTCTAGTTGCTTCATAGTCTCAAGTGCAACCCCTACTACGATCAGTAAGCTTGTTCCACCGATTTGAGCTGCAGGAGGTAATCCCGCAAAGTTAATGAAGAAAACTGGTAGGACTGCGATAACAGCTAAGAAAATGGCCCCAACAAATGTTAGACGATACAGAACGCGAGTGAGATACTCTTGTGTGGTTTTACCTGGACGAATACCAGGGATATATCCACCTTGCTTCTTCAAGTTTTCAGCCATTTGTTCTGGATTCACTTGAATGAAAGCATAGAAATACGTAAAGGCAACGATCAGAGCTACATAGATGATCATACCAACTGGTTTGGTGTAATCAAAGATGTACTGGATCGTACTGGTCACATCATTGTCTCCAAAAAAGGATGAAATGGTCTGTGGCGTGATAATGAAAGAAATCGCAAAGATAACTGGAATAACACCCGCAGCATTCACCTTTAATGGTAGATGTGTCGATTGTCCACCAACCGGACTACGCCCCACTAAACGTTTTGCATATTGAATCGGAATCTTACGAAGTGCTTGTTGGATAAACACGACACCAACCACGATTGCAATAACTGCTAAAACAAGAAGTGCAAGAACCACAATACGAAGGAAGAGCTGTTCGCCTGCTCCCTCGATTTGTTGAGCATAGATTTGGTTTACAGTGTTAGGGATCGCAGCAACGATACCTGCAAAGATCAGGATCGAAATACCATTCCCAACACCTTTAGCCGTGATTTGTTCACCAAGCCACATAAGAAAAGCCGTACCAGCTGTTAGAACTAAAGCTATTAGTAGGTACGTACTGACTCCGGGGTTTTGGATAAGCATTCCACCGTAAATTCTGTTAAAGCCGTAGGACATTCCCAAAGCCTGGATGAATCCAAGAATGATAGTGAAATAACGTGTGAACTGAGCTAATTTACGGCGCCCGACTTCACCCTGCTTAGACCACTCAGTAAACTTCGGTACAACATCCATTTGCAGGAGCTGCACGATGATCGAAGCCGTGATATAAGGCATGATTCCCATCGCGAAGATGGAGAAGTTCTTTAACGCACCGCCACCAAATGTATTCAGGAAACCAAGGATCCCTGCCTGGTCTTGCATTTTCAATACATTAGCGTCTACGCTTGGCACAGGAATAAAGGTACCAAGACGAAAGACTATTAACATTAGAAGGGTGAAGATAATTTTGTTTCTTATATCACCCACGCGCATAAAATTGGAGACAGTTTGAAACATTAGATCACCTCGGATGTACCGCCAGCAGCTTCGATAGCTTCTTTAGCAGTGGTTGAGAATTTTTGTGCTTTTACTGTAAGCTTTTTCTCGATTTTACCTTTACCAAGAATCTTAATTCCTGCTTTTTCGTTACTCACTACACCAGATTCTACAAGTAGAGCTGGAGTAACTTCTGTACCATCTTCGAAGCGATTTAATGCGTCAAGATTGACAATTGCATATTCTTTACGATTGATGTTCGTGAATCCACGTTTAGGTAGACGTTGGAACAATGGTGTTTGACCACCCTCGAAGCCAGGACGAGTTCCGCCACCTGAACGGGCGTTTTGTCCTTTATGACCTTTACCAGCAGTCTTTCCATTACCTGAACCAATACCACGTCCTACACGATTGCGGACTTTACGTGAACCTTCTGTAGGCTTTAACTCATGTAATTTCATGTCGGCACCTCCTTCTTTTTAAGCGTTAAGAATTATTTTTCAGTTACTGTAACAAGGTGAGCCACTTTGTTGATCATACCGCGGATAGCAGCATTATCTTGTTGCTCAACTGTTTGGTGCATTTTGCGAAGTCCTAAAGCTTCAACCGTTTTGCGTTGATCTTGAGGACGGCCAATGATGCTACGAGTGAGGGTAATTTCTAGTTTGTTAGCCATCGTTATCCCTCCCTTAACCTAAAATCTCTTCAACTGATTTACCACGTAGTTTTGCAACGTCTTCAGCGGTCTTTAATTGTTTTAAACCTTCGATTGTAGCGCGAACCATGTTAATTGGAGTGTTAGATCCTAATGATTTAGATAGGATATCTTGAACACCAGCTAATTCAAGTACGGCACGAACAGGTCCACCGGCGATAATTCCTGTACCCGCAGAAGCAGGCTTGATCAGGATTTGACCAGCACCAAAACGTCCAGTTACTAGGTGAGGTGTTGTACCCTCAACCATAGGAACTTCAATTAGATTTTTCTTCGCATCTTCAATCGCTTTACGGATTGCTTCAGGTACTTCCTGAGCTTTACCAGTTCCGAAACCAACGTGACCGTTTTTGTCGCCCACTACTACAAGAGCAGCGAAACGGAAACGACGTCCACCTTTAACAACTTTCGCAACACGATTGATTGTAACTACGCGTTCTTCAAATTCTAGTTTGCTTGAGTCAATACGACGCATTTGGATTGTCCCTCCTTTTTTTATTAAAATTCTAAGCCGTTTTCACGAGCTGCTTCAGCTAAAGCTTTGATACGGCCATGATATAAATATCCACCACGGTCAAATACTACGGATTTTAATCCTTTTTCTACTGCACGTTTCGCAACTAGTTCTCCAACTTTAGCTGCTGCATCAGCAGTAGCAGATGAGTCTAGATTGAAATCTTTATCTTGAGAAGATGCACTAACTAGAGTAACACCATTCACATCATCGATAAGTTGAGCGTAGATATTTTTGTTAGAACGGAAAACGTTCAAACGAGGACGAGTTTCAGTTCCAGTAATCTTTGAACGGACACGAGCATGTCTTTTCTTACGTGTTTTGTTCTTATCTGGCTTAGTAATCACCTACGGTCACTCCTTTCTTTTGCCTACGCGGCATTATTTACCTGTTTTACCTTCTTTACGACGAACATATTCACCTTCGTAGCGAATACCTTTTCCTTTGTAAGGCTCAGGAGAGCGTACAGCACGAATGTTAGCAGCTAATGCTCCAACACGTTCTTTGTCGATACCTTTGATAGATATCTTTGTATTAGCCGGTACTTCGATCTCGATACCTTGTTCTGGCTCAATCTCAACTGGGTGAGAGTAACCAACGTTAAGTACAAGCTTAGTACCTTGTTTTTGAGCACGGTAACCTACACCGACAAGCTCAAGATTTCTTTGGAATCCTTTAGATACACCTTCAACCATGTTCGCGATTAGGGCACGAGTTGTACCGTGTAACGCGCGGTGTTCTTTTGCATCAGAAGGACGAGTAACTGTTGCTACATTTCCTTCTAATTCAACTTTAATATCAGAATTGAATGTACGAGAAAGTTCCCCTTTAGGTCCTTTTACAGTTACTGTGTTATCTTCAGCAACTGTTAGAGTAACGTCAGATGGAATTTCTACTGGTAGTTTTCCTACACGTGACATCCTGTTGCACCTCCATTCATATAAAAAATATTACCAAACGTAAGCTAGTACTTCTCCGCCTACTTGTTGAGCACGAGCTTCTTTATCAGTTAAAACACCTGTAGAAGTAGAAACAAGCGCGATACCTAAACCGTTTAGTACTCTAGGTACCTCTGTAGATTTAGCATATACACGTAAACCAGGTTTAGAGATACGCTTTAATCCAGTGATTACACGTTCGTTGTTTGCTCCATATTTCAAGAAAATGCGGATAACACCTTGCTTGTTATCTTCTACATATTCTACGTCACGTACGAAACCTTCACGTTTGAGGATTTCTGCAATTTCTTTCTTGATGTTAGAAGCAGGAACTTCTAATCTTTCGTGACGAACCATGTTCGCATTACGGATGCGAGTAAGCAAATCTGCAATTGGATCTGTCATTGTCATAATAATTTACCTCCTTCCCAATATGGGGTATTACCAACTAGCTTTCTTAACGCCAGGAATCTGACCCTTGTATGCAAGTTCACGGAAACAAATACGGCAAAGCTTGAATTTACGGATAACTGAATGAGGACGTCCGCAACGTTCGCAACGAGTATACGCTTGAACATTATGCTTTGGCGTGCGTTTTTGTTTCGCAATCATAGATTTTTTAGCCACATTTTCGCCTCCCTTATATAGCGATTACTTTTGGAATGGCATTCCGATTTGTGTCAACAATTCACGAGCTTCTTCGTCTGTGTTCGCAGTTGTTACGATTACGATATCCATACCGCGTGCTTTAGACACTTTATCATAATCAATCTCAGGGAAAATCAATTGCTCTTTTACTCCTAATGTATAGTTACCGCGACCGTCGAATGCTTTTTTAGAAACACCGCGGAAGTCACGTACACGTGGAAGTGAAACAGAAATTAATTTATCTAAGAATTGGTACATACGCTCTCCACGAAGAGTAACTTTTGCACCGATTGGCATACCTTCACGAAGACGGAAGCCTGCGATAGATTTTTTAGCTTTTGTTACAACTGGCTTTTGACCAGTGATTTGAGTTAATTCATCAACAGCTACATCAAGAGCTTTTGAGTTTGAAACAGCATCGCCGACACCCATGTTGACAACGATCTTTTCAACTTTAGGTACTTCCATTACTGATTTGTAATTGAATTTGCTAACTAGAGCTGGACTGATTTCTTGTTGAAATTTTTCTTTTAGGCGGTTCATTCAGAATACCTCCCTTCTTAATCGTACTATTTATCTAGAACTTCACCTGATTTTTTTGCTACACGTACTTTTTTGCCGTCTTCTGTCTTATAACCTACACGAGTTGGCTCGTTAGATTTCGGATCTAGAAGCATAACATTTGATACATGGATAGATGCTTCCTGGCTGATGATTCCGCCTTGCGGATTCATCTGTGAAGGTTTAGCGTGTTTTTTTACAACGTTGATTCCTTCAACTAGCACTCGGTCTTTCTTTGGGAATGAAGCAAGAACAACACCTGTCTTACCTTTGTCTTTCCCAGTAATGACCATTACTTTATCGCCTTTTTTTACATGCATTTCATCGCACCTCCTTGAATGGCCCAATGCTAATATCTATTAAAGAACTTCTGGAGCTAAAGATACAATTTTCATAAAGTTGCTGTCACGCAGTTCACGGGCAACAGGTCCGAAGATACGAGTTCCACGTGGTCCTTTATCGTCACGGATAATGACACAAGCGTTCTCGTCGAACTTAATGTAAGTACCGTCTTGACGACGTACACCAGACTTAGTACGTACAACAACCGCTCTGACTACGTCACCTTTTTTAACAACGCCACCTGGTGTTGCTTGTTTTACTGTACACACGATAACATCACCGATGTTAGCCGTCTTGCGTCCAGAACCACCAAGCACTTTAATAGTTAATACTTCACGAGCACCAGAGTTGTCAGCAACTTTTAAACGTGATTCTTGTTGAATCATGTAGGTAACCTCCCTTCGGAATATAAAATATCCGAACAAATATATTAGATAATAACTGCTTTTTCAACAACTTCTACTAAACGGAAACGTTTTGTAGCAGATAGCGGACGAGTCTCCATGATACGTACGATATCGCCTACTTTTGCTTCGTTGTTCTCATCATGAGTTTTAAACTTCTTAGAGTACTTAACGCGCTTGCCGTATAGAGAATGCTTTTTATAAGTTTCTACCATAACCGTTACTGTTTTATCCATTTTGTCGGAAACAACACGGCCAGTGTATACCTTACGTTGGTTGCGGTCACTCATTTAAGCAAACCTCCTCTCATTTATCGATTGTTAACCCCGATCTCTCTTTCACGGATTACAGTTTTCATACGAGCGATCCCTTTGCGGACTTCACGGATGCGAGCTGTGTTTTCTAATTGTCCAGTCGCAAGTTGGAAGCGAAGGTTAAATAACTCTTCTTTCAGAGTCTTTACTTTTTGTTCAATTTCAGCAGTGGTTAGGTCACGAATTTCATTACTTTTCATTTGATTCACCACCAATTTCCTCACGTTTTACAAACTTCGTTTTGATTGGAAGTTTATGTGATGCTAGACGAAGCGCTTCACGAGCTACCTCTTCAGAAACACCAGCGATTTCAAACATGATTTTTCCAGGCTTAACTACTGCTACCCAACCTTCTGGAGCACCTTTACCTGAACCCATACGAACTTCTAAAGGTTTTGCTGTGTAAGGTTTATGAGGGAAGATTTTAATCCATACTTTACCGCCACGTTTCATGTAACGAGTCATAGCGATACGAGATGCTTCGATTTGACGGTTTGTGATCCAAGAAGCTTCAACTGCTTGTAAACCGTATTCACCGAACGCCACTTCTTGACCGCCTTTAGCACGTCCACGCATTTTTCCGCGGTGTTCGCGACGATGTTTAACGCGTTTAGGTAATAACATAATTATTTGCCTCCTTCCTCAGATTTCTTTCTTGTAGGAAGAACTTCTCCACGATAGATCCATACTTTAACGCCAAGCTTACCATAAGTTGTATCAGCTTCTGCATGAGCATAGTCAATGTCAGCGCGTAGAGTATGAAGTGGAACAGTACCTTCACTGTAATGTTCTGAACGAGCGATATCTGCTCCGCCTAAACGACCAGATACTTGTGTTTTGATTCCTTTTGCACCAGCACGCATCGCACGTTGCAGCGATTGTTTCTGAGCACGACGGAAAGAAACACGATTTTCTAATTGGCGAGCGATGTTTTCTGCTACTAATTTCGCATCAACGTCAGCTCTTTTGATTTCAACGATGTTGATGTGTACACGTTTTGAAGTAAGTTCGTTTAATGCTTTACGAAGTGCTTCAACTTCTGTACCACCTTTACCGATAACCATACCAGGTTTAGCTGTATGAACAGTAATGTTAATACGATTTGCTGCGCGTTCGATTTCTACTTTAGAAACAGAAGCGTCAACTAAACGTTTTGCAATATATTCACGTACTTTAATGTCTTCGTGTAATAGATTAGCGTAATCTTTATCTGCGTACCATTTAGATTCCCAATCACGGATTATACCGACACGAAGTCCGACCGGATGTACTTTTTGACCCACAGCTTATCCCTCCTTCTTTTCTGATACGACAAGTGTAATGTGACTTGTACGTTTGTTGATTTGACTTGCACGTCCCATCGCACGAGGACGGAAACGTTTAAGTGTTGGTCCTTCATTTACATAAGCCTCAGTTACCACTAGGCTATTAATATCCATGTCAAAGTTGTGCTCTGCGTTCGCAATAGCAGACTTAAGTACTTTTTCGATTACTGGTGAAGCAGCTTTAGGTGTATGCTTTAAAATAGCAACCGCTTCTCCAACTTGCTTACCTCGGATTAGATCAACGACTAAACGTACTTTACGAGGAGCAATACGTACTGTTCTTGCAACAGCTTTTGCTTGCATTAGGATACCCTCCTCTCAATTAGCGTCTTGTTTTCTTATCATCACTTGCATGACCTTTGTAAGTACGAGATGGCGCGAATTCACCAAGCTTGTGTCCTACCATGTCTTCAGTGACGTATACAGGTACATGTTTACGACCATCGTAAACTGCGATAGTGTGACCGATGAATGCTGGGAAGATCGTTGAGCGACGAGACCAAGTTTTAACAACTTGTTTGCCTTCAGTTTCGTTCAATTTCTCAACCTTATTCATTAAATGATCATCAACAAAAGGTCCTTTTTTTAAGCTGCGACCCATGTTTGAACCTCCCTTCGTGACTGATCTACGGCTCTTTTCAGGAACCGTAGTACAATCCCGTTATTTTTTGCGACGACGCACAATAAATTTATCAGATTTGTTGTTTTTCTTACGTGTCTTGTATCCAAGAGTAGGTTTACCCCATGGAGACATTGGTGATTTACGTCCGATTGGAGCGCGACCTTCACCACCACCGTGTGGGTGATCGTTAGGGTTCATGACAGAACCACGAACTGTTGGGCGTTTACCTAACCAACGAGAACGACCGGCTTTACCAATGTTGATCAGTTCGTGTTGTTCATTTCCAACTTGACCTATAGTAGCACGACAAGCAGAAAGAATCATACGAGTTTCACCAGAGTTCAAACGTACAAGTACATATTTACCTTCTTTACCAAGTACTTGAGCAGATGTACCAGCAGAACGAACTAACTGACCACCCTTACCTGGTTTAAGTTCAATATTGTGTACGATTGTACCGACTGGGATGTTGATAAGTGGTAATGCATTACCTACTTTGATATCTGCTTCTGGTCCAGACATTACTTCCATACCTACAACAAGTGTTTTAGGTGCAAGGATGTAACGTTTTTCTCCATCAGCGTAGTTGATTAGTGCAATATTAGCTGAGCGGTTTGGATCATATTCGATCGTAGCAACGCGTCCAGGTATACCATCTTTTTCACGTTTGAAATCGATGATACGGTATTGGCGCTTATGGCCGCCACCTTGATGACGAACTGTTAACTTACCTTGGTTGTTACGGCCACCCTTTTTGTGTAGGGGTGCTAAAAGTGACTTTTCCGGAGAATCAGTCGTGATTTCAGCGAAATCAGAACTAGTCATGCCGCGACGACCATTAGAGGTAGGTTTATACTTTTTAATCGCCATGTTTTTCCCTCCTCTTCTTAATTAAAGAATTTTATACTTCAAAGAATTCGATTTCTTTACTGTCAGCAGTAAGCTTAACGATAGCTTTACGACGCTTGTTAGTGTAACCAGCGTGTTTACCCATGCGCTTGAACTTACCTTTGTAGTTCATGATGTTTACTTTATCTACTTTCACGTCAAAGATTGCTTGAACGGCGTCTTTTACTTGAGTTTTGTTAGCTCTAGTATCAACTTCGAAAGTATACTTTTTCTCAGACATAAGATCAGTTGAAGCCTCTGTAATTACGGGGCGCTTAATGATTTCACGTACATCCATTATGCGAGCACCTCCTCTACTTTTTCAACAGCTGATTTAGTCATCACTAGTTTGTCATGTCCTAATACATCCAGAACGCTAATTCCTTCTGCAGTAACAACAGTTACACCAGGGATGTTACGAGCTGAAAGTGCTACGTTTTCGTCAAGACCGTCAGTGATTACTAATGTTTTAGAATCAACAGAAAGACCTTTTAGAACGCTAGCAAATTCTTTTGTTTTAGGAGCATCGAATGATAATGCTTCTAATACTAAGATGTTTTCTTCTACAACTTTAGAAGATAATGCAGATTTAATCGCTAAGCGACGAACTTTCTTAGGAAGTTTGTAGCTGTAGCTGCGTGGAACTGGTCCAAATACAGTACCACCACCGCGCCATTGTGGAGAACGGATTGACCCTTGACGAGCACGACCTGTTCCTTTTTGACGCCAAGGCTTACGCCCACCGCCACGTACTTCAGAACGATTTTTAACTTTGTGATTACCCTGGCGTAAAGACGCTCTTTGCATCAATACTGCTTCAGTCATCACATGTGTGTTTGGTTCAATACCAAAAACAGTGTCTTTAAGTTCGATATCACCAACTTTAGAACCGCTTTGGTTAAATAATGCTACTTTCGGCATTCTTGTTTCCTCCTTTCTTGAAAAGTTCTATTAGTTTGCTTTAATAGCTGACTTTACTTTGATCAGTTGTTTCTTAGGTCCAGGTACATTACCTTTGACTAAGATAAGGTTACGTTCAGCATCAACTTTTACAATCTCAAGGTTTTGAATTGTAATTTGCTCTCCGCCCATACGTCCAGGTAGTAATTTACCTTTGAATACACGGTTTGGATCAACAGGACCCATTGAACCGGGACGACGGTGGTAACGAGAACCATGGGACATAGGTCCGCGTGATTGGTTGTGACGCTTGATAGCACCTTGGAAACCTTTACCTTTTGATACTCCTGTTACATCTACGATTTCGCCTGCAGCGAAAATATCAACTTTGACTTCTTGACCAACTTCGTACTCTTCTACGTTTACACCGCGGATTTCACGGATGAAGCGCTTAGGAGCAGTTTCAGCTTTAGCGACGTGGCCTCTCTCTGGTTTGTTAGAAAGCTTTTCACGTTTGTCTTCAAAACCTACTTGGATAGCTTCGTAGCCATCAACGTCTGTAGATTTCTTTTGAAGTACCACGTTTTGAGCAGCTTCGATAACAGTTACAGGGATAAGATCACCGTTTTCAGCGAAAACTTGAGTCATACCAATCTTTCTTCCTAAGATTCCTTTGGTCATAAGTCACACCTCCTAAATAATATGGTTTTTATGAATTAAAGTTTGATTTCGATATCTACACCTGATGGTAAGTCTAAACGCATAAGCGCATCTACTGTTTGAGGTGTCGGATTTACAATGTCGATTAAGCGTTTATGAGTACGCATTTCGAATTGCTCACGAGAATCTTTGTATTTGTGCACAGCACGTAAAATTGTATAAATTGACTTTTCCGTCGGTAGTGGGATCGGTCCTGAAACCGCCGCACCAGAACGTTTTGCTGTTTCAACAATTTTCTCAGCTGATTGATCAAGAATTCTGTGATCATAAGCCTTTAAACGGATACGAATCTTTTGTTTTGCCATTATTTTCCCTCCTTTATCGCCTATTTTTGAATAGACATTCTCCACAGAAATTTCCCACACACTCGCCATGGCAAAGCGGCCGTGTGTGTCAGCAACCTTCTGTTTCATCGCAGTCAAAGACCAACATTGTCTATTATAACTAAAACACCCAGAAGAAGCAAGGGTTTCTTGCAATTTCTTTATGTTTTGCACACTTTCTCTATTATACAAACGAACGGTGATATTTTCAAGGTTAAGTGATATTTTCACAATATTTAATATAACAACTTATTTTATGTACTATAAGCATTTTGTGAAAGTAAATATTATTTATATATGAGCGACTGCATGTTGATTTCCACTGCAGGCAGCTCGCTTTCCGCGGGGCTGGCGGTGAGCCTCCTCGGGCTTCGCCCTGTGGGGTCTCACCTGTCCAGCATTTCCCGCAGGAGTCGAGCTGCCTTCCGTTGCAATCAACAATGGGTTTTGATATAAATTGAAAGTTTGAATGTGTTGATAACCTTTTTTAAAAACTTAGTAATAGTGCGTGCTTATATATAGAAGAAAGTCGCAAATATAATCATTGATCCTTGATCTAAATCAAATTAGTTCGGTATTTTTATTATTAATTGTAAAGTTTATAATTAATATATTGCAGTCTCCAGCTGTTGATTGGAGTGCAAGACGGAGACTCCTTCGGGAAAAGCGAAATAGGTGAGACCCCGCAGGAGCGTCAGCGACGAGGAGGCTCGCCTTTCGCCCGAGGAAAGCGGAGTCTTGCACGGAAATCAACAGCGGCATTAAAACATTGATTTTTTCTTGTGGATTAGATCTAAATCATTTTGTAAGAGCCGGAATCTTCCCATTCCAAAAATGAACACAAAAAAAACAGATGGACACGAAGTCCATCTGTTTTTGATATCAATGATTACTCAGTGATTGTAGCTACTACTCCAGCACCTACAGTACGTCCACCCTCACGGATAGAGAACTTAGTACCTTCTTCGATAGCGATTGGAGCGATAAGCTCAACAGTCATTTCGATGTTATCGCCAGGCATAACCATTTCTACACCTTCAGGAAGGTTACAGATACCAGTTACGTCAGTTGTACGGAAGTAGAACTGTGGGCGGTAGTTAGTGAAGAATGGAGTGTGACGTCCACCTTCTTCTTTAGAAAGAACATAAACTTCTGCTTTGAACTTTGTGTGTGGAGTGATTGTACCTGGCTTAGCAAGTACTTGTCCACGTTGGATATCTTCACGAGCTACACCACGAAGTAGTGCACCGATGTTGTCTCCAGCTTCAGCATAGTCAAGAAGCTTACGGAACATTTCTACACCTGTTACAGTAGTAGATTTTGGTTCTTCAGAAAGACCGATGATGTCGATAGTGTCTCCAACTTTAACTTGTCCACGCTCAACACGACCAGTAGCAACTGTTCCACGACCTGTGATTGAGAATACGTCCTCAACAGGCATCATGAATGGCTTGTCAGTGTCACGCTCTGGAGTTGGGATGTAGCTATCTACAGCTTCCATAAGTTCGAAGATTTTCGCTTCCCACTCAGCATCTCCTTCAAGAGCTTTAAGAGCAGAACCTTTGATTACTGGTACGTCATCGCCAGGGAAATCGTACTCAGAAAGAAGGTCACGAACTTCCATTTCTACTAATTCAAGTAGTTCTTCGTCGTCTACCATGTCACATTTGTTCATGAATACAACTAGGTATGGAACACCTACTTGACGAGAAAGAAGGATGTGCTCACGAGTTTGTGGCATTGGGCCATCAGCAGCAGATACTACTAGGATCCCACCATCCATTTGTGCAGCACCAGTGATCATGTTTTTAACATAGTCAGCATGTCCTGGGCAGTCAACGTGTGCATAGTGACGAGTATCAGTTTCATACTCAACGTGCGCAGTAGAGATTGTGATTCCACGTTCTCTTTCTTCTGGAGCACCGTCGATTTGGTCATATGCCATTGCAGTTCCACGACCATACTTCTTGTGAAGTGTAGTTGTGATTGCAGCTGTTAGAGTTGTTTTACCATGGTCAACGTGACCGATTGTACCGATATTCGCATGTTGCTTGGAACGATCAAATTTTTCCTTACCCATTTGAAAATCCTCCTTTGATTTTAAAGAAAATAAGTATATTTTGGGTGTCTCAGAGACAGTAATGACCATCTCTGACACAACAATTGCTTACATTAGTATTTATACTTTATAAAAGCGAATAAATCAATTATTCACCTTTATTTTTTTTGATGATTTCTTCAGAAATCGACTTAGGTACTTCTTCGTAGTGATCGAAGTGCATGGAGTATGTTCCGCGCCCTTGTGTGTTAGAACGAAGGGAAGTCGCATATCCAAACATTTCTGATAGAGGTACGAACGCTTTAACGACTTGAGCGTTACCGCGTGCTTCCATACCTTCTACGCGTCCACGACGGGAAGTAACGTCACCCATGATATCTCCAAGGTATTCCTCAGGGATAACAACCTCAACCTTCATCATTGGCTCAAGGATGACTGGCTTACATTTAGAAGCAGCATTCTTAAGTGCCATTGATGCAGCGATTTTGAACGCCATCTCAGAGGAGTCGACGTCATGGTATGAACCATCGAATAATCTTGCTTTAACATCAACAAGTGGGAAACCAGCTAAGACACCATTTTCTAAAGCGTCAGAAAGACCGGCTTGTACAGCAGGGATGTATTCACGAGGAACTACACCACCGACGATACCGTTCTCGAATTCGAATCCTTTACCTTCTTCATTAGGTGAGAATTCGATCCAAACGTGTCCGAATTGTCCACGTCCACCAGATTGACGGGCGAACTTACCTTCAACTTTAGCCGTATCACGGAAAGTCTCACGGTAAGATACCTGAGGAGCACCTACGTTTGCTTCTACTTTGAATTCACGTCTCATACGGTCAACGATGATATCTAAGTGAAGCTCACCCATACCGGCGATGATAACTTGACCTGTTTCCTGGTCAGTATGCGCGCGGAATGTTGGATCTTCCTCTTGAAGTTTTTGAAGAGCAGTCGTCATTTTATCTTGGTCAGCCTTTGATTTAGGCTCAACGGATAGAGAGATAACCGGCTCTGGGAATACCATGGATTCTAAGATAACAAGGCTCTTTTCATCACATAGTGTATCTCCAGTACTTGTATCTTTCAGACCAACTGCTGCTGCAATGTCTCCAGCGTATACAGTAGAGATCTCTTCACGTGAGTTAGCGTGCATTTGCAGGATACGTCCTACACGTTCACGTTTACCTTTAGAAGAGTTTCTTACGTATGAACCAGAATCTAATGTTCCTGAGTACACACGGAAGAATGTTAATTTACCAACATAAGGGTCAGTTGCAACTTTGAATGCCAATGCAGAGAATGGAGCATCGTCAGCAGATGGACGAGTTACTTCTTCTTCTGTATCAGGTACAAAACCTTTGATATCTTCAACATCTGTTGGTGCTGGAAGATAATCGATAACTGAGTCAATTAGTAATTGAACCCCTTTGTTTTTGAATGCAGATCCACATACTACCGGGTAAAACTCGACAGTTAGTGTAGCCGCACGGATAGCAGCTTTGATTTCTTCGTTAGAAAGCTCTTCGCCTTCTAAGTACTTCATCATAAGCTCTTCATCAAGTTCAGATACTGCTTCAATAAGTTTTCCGCGGTATTCTTCAGCTTGATCTTTGTACTCTTCAGGAATGTCACGAGCTTCTGCGCGAGTTCCAAGGTCATCTTCGTAGAAATATGCTTTCATTTCTACTAAGTCGATGATTCCTTCGAAGTCATCCTCAGCACCGATTGGAAGCTGGATAGGATGTGCATTAGCTTGTAGACGCTCATGTAGTGTACCTACAGAGTAAAGGAAGTCAGCACCGATTTTGTCCATTTTGTTAACGAACACTACACGGGGAACCCCGTAAGTAGTTGCTTGGCGCCATACAGTTTCAGTTTGAGGCTCAACACCAGATTGAGCATCAAGTACTGCTACTGCACCATCAAGTACACGCAGGGAACGTTCAACTTCAACAGTGAAGTCTACGTGTCCCGGTGTATCGATGATGTTGATACGATGGCCTTTCCATTGGGCTGTTGTCGCAGCAGAAGTGATAGTGATACCACGTTCTTGCTCTTGCTCCATCCAGTCCATTTGAGAAGCACCTTCGTGAGTTTCTCCAATTTTATGGATACGACCTGTATAAAATAGGATACGCTCAGTTGCAGTTGTTTTACCGGCATCGATGTGAGCCATGATACCGATATTACGAGTGTTTTCTAAGGAGAACTCTCTAGGCATGCGGTCTTTCTCCTTCCTTATATAAGAATGTTTTGTTTGATTAAGGTCAGATTACCAACGATAGTGAGCAAACGCTTTGTTCGCTTCAGCCATCTTGTGTGTATCTTCACGCTTCTTGACAGAAGCTCCAGTGTTGTTAGCTGCATCAAGGATTTCGTTAGCTAAACGCTCTTCCATTGTCTTCTCACCGCGAAGACGAGAGTAGTTTACTAACCAACGAAGACCTAATGTAGTACGACGCTCTGGACGCACCTCTACAGGTACTTGATAGTTTGAACCACCTACACGACGAGCTTTCACTTCTAATACCGGCATGATATTTTTTAAAGCTGCATCGAATACTTCCATTGCATCTTTACCTGAACGCTCGCTAATGATATCAAACGCTGCGTATAATTTCTTTTGAGCTTTACCTCTTTTACCGTCAATCATGATTTTGTTGATTAAACGAGTAACTAATTTAGAATTGTACATTGGATCAGGTAAAACGTCTCTTTTTGCTACAGGACCTTTACGTGGCATGTGATTTCCTCCTTTCAACGAGAAATGAATTTATAGTCGTTTTATTATTTTTTAGCTGCTTTAGGGCGCTTAGTTCCGTATTTAGAACGTCCTTGCATACGGCCGTCAACTCCAGCTGTATCAAGCGCACCACGTACGATGTGATAACGTACTCCCGGTAAATCCTTTACACGTCCTCCACGGATAAGAACAACACTGTGCTCTTGAAGGTTGTGTCCGATACCAGGGATGTAAGCAGTAACCTCGATTCCATTCGTTAAACGAACACGTGCATATTTACGTAGCGCCGAGTTCGGTTTCTTTGGAGTCATTGTACCAACACGAGTACATACACCACGTTTTTGTGGAGAAGACAAGTTCGTGTGCACCTTCTTAAAGCTGTTATAACCTTTGTTAAGAGCTGGTGACTTTGATTTAGTTGATTTTGACTGACGAGGCTTGCGAACTAATTGGTTAATAGTTGGCATTTTGTTTTCCTCCCTTCTTATTTGGTAAGCCCACACATCCAGGTGGTTCTTTTTTGGGTAAAAGTAAAGTTTTTGTAGATCGCTTCTACAAAAACTATTTTACTGTATAATCGCAACAGCTGCGGCTCCAACATCTATTCCGCACGATTTTCCAAGTTTCTTCATCGAATCCACTTTGTTAACCGGTACATTAAGATCAATCGCGGCCTGAACTACTTTTGCTGTAACCTTGGGATCAGCATCCTCCGCAATTACAACCTCGAGTACATGACCAGTTTTTAGAGCTTTCACTGCTTGCTTTGTTCCTACAATAATTTCTTTAGCCTGCGCTACTTTTTCATAAGACATTTCATATCCTCCAAAGTAACAGGTTATTAATAGGAGCAACCTTGAATATATTATCATCTTAAAATCTCTATGTCAACAAAGATTTAAAAGATTTATAAAAGCTAACTCTTAAGCATGATGTTTGAGCAATCAAACCCGCCTAAGAGTTAGCCTAAATAGATTACTCTACTGTTACTGTTTCTTCACTAGTATCTTCTGCTAAAACCGGTTCTGCTTTACGGTAACGTTGCATACCTGTTCCTGCTGGAACCAGCTTACCGATGATAACATTTTCTTTCAATCCTAGTAACTCATCACGTTTTCCTTTGATCGCAGCGTCCGTTAACACACGAGTTGTTTCCTGGAATGATGCTGCGGATAAGAAGGAATCTGTTTCAAGTGAAGCCTTGGTGATCCCGAGCAGTACAGGACGTCCTGTTGCCGGAAGCTTACCGCCGAACAATGCTTTCTCGTTCGCATCTCTGAATTGGTGGATATCCATAAGAGTACCTGGAAGCACTTCAGATTCACCAGCATCGATGACGCGGACTTTACGTAACATTTGACGGACCATGACCTCAACGTGTTTGTCGCCGATTTCAACACCTTGCATACGATATACCTTTTGTACTTCGCGCAATAAGTATTCTTGAACGGCAGACACATCACGGACTTTAAGAAGTTCTTTCGGATCGATCGAACCTTCAGTGATTTCCTGACCGCGTGCGACCTTATCGTTTACAGCGAACTTCAGGCGCGCTGTGTAAGGGGCTGTGTAACTTCTCGTTTCCACATCACCTTGTACGGTAATTTCGTACTGACGATCTTTCCCTTCACTGATGGATGTGATCACACCATCGATTTCAGAGATGACAGCTTGACCTTTAGGATTACGCGCTTCGAAGATCTCTTGGATACGCGGTAAACCTTGAGTGATATCGTCTCCTGCAACCCCACCTGTATGGAACGTACGCATCGTTAACTGAGTACCCGGTTCCCCGATGGATTGAGCAGCGATGATACCAACAGCTTCCCCGACTTCGACTTTTTGACCTGTCGCAAGGTTCGTTCCGTAACATTTTTCACATACACCATGTCTTGTGTTACATGTGAAGGCAGAACGGATTGAAACATGTTCGACGCCAGCGTCAATGATCGTCTTAGCCAAGTCTTCTGTGATCAGCTGATTTTCTGTCATGATGATTTCATCTGTCTCAGGGTGACGCAAGGTCTTACGTGAATAACGACCGAGTAAACGTTCTTCAAGAGGTTCGATGATTTCCGTACCCTCTTTAATGGAGCCTACAAGTAAGCCTCTGTCCGTTCCACAGTCTTCCTCACGAACGATAACGTCCTGTGCAACGTCAACTAGTCGACGTGTCAGGTAACCTGAGTCAGCTGTTTTCAGTGCTGTATCGGCAAGACCTTTACGGGCACCATGGGTAGAGATGAAGTATTCAAGAACCGTCAGACCTTCACGGAAACTTGATTTGATCGGTAACTCGATGATACGACCAGCCGGGTTGGCCATCAGTCCACGCATACCGGCAAGCTGAGTGAAGTTAGATGCGTTACCACGGGCACCTGAGTCACTCATCATGAAGATCGGGTTGCGTTTATCCAATGTTGCCATCAGCTTACCTTGAATCGTATCTTTCGCAGCACTCCAGATGGAGATGACACGATCATATCTTTCGTCCTCAGTAATTAAACCACGTTTGAATTGCTTCAAGACGTTGTCTACCTTACTTTGCGCTTCGATCAAAATCTCTTCTTTTTCCGCTAGTACGACGATATCTGCGATACCAACCGTAATACCGGCTTTAGTAGAATATTTGAATCCAAGGTCCTTCATCTTATCAAGCATACGAGACGTTTCCGTGATGGCAAACTTCTTGAACACTTCCGCGATGATATTCCCTAAGAAACCTTTTTTGAACGGGTTGATTAACTCACGGTTTTGGAATACTTCCTTTACGTCTGTTGTTGAATCAACAAAGTAGTTCTCAGGAGTTGCAACTTCCAAGTTCGTTCTTGTTGGTTCATTAATGAACGGGAATGTATCAGGTAAGATTTCGTTGAAGATCACTTTACCTACCGTTGTTAATAACAATTGTTTGTTTTGCTTTTCAGTGAACGTTTTGTTGTTGATGGTGCTTGCATGGATCGCAATACGGGTATGCAAGTGCACATAACCATTTTGATATGCAAGGATGACTTCACTTGCATCGTTGAAGATCATACCTTCACCAACAGCATTTTCACGTTCTAGAGTCAGGTAATAGTTACCTAATACCATATCCTGGGACGGAGTAACAACCGGTTTACCGTCTTTCGGATTTAGGATGTTTTGGGCAGCAAGCATGAGCATGCGCGCTTCAGCTTGAGCTTCAGAAGATAGTGGTACGTGAACCGCCATTTGGTCACCATCAAAATCCGCATTGTATGCTGTACATACAAGTGGATGAAGACGGATCGCTCTACCTTCGACAAGCGTTGGTTCAAATGCTTGAATACCAAGTCTATGAAGTGTAGGTGCACGGTTTAAAAGAACTGGATGTTCTTTGATAACCCCTTCTAAAACATCCCATACTTCCGGCTGGACGCGTTCAATCTTGCGCTTCGCACTCTTGATGTTATGGGCCAATCCTTTTTCAACGAGTTCTTTCATAACAAATGGTTTGAATAGCTCGAGAGCCATTTCTTTAGGAAGACCACATTGGTACATCTTAAGGTTAGGTCCAACAACGATTACAGAACGGCCGGAGTAGTCAACACGTTTACCAAGAAGGTTCTGACGGAAACGACCTTGCTTCCCTTTAAGCATATGTGAAAGGGATTTTAATGGACGGTTACCTGGTCCAGTAACTGGACGTCCGCGACGACCATTATCAATTAAAGCATCCACCGCTTCTTGTAGCATACGCTTCTCATTTTGAACAATGATGCTCGGGGCACCAAGGTCCAATAAACGCTTAAGACGGTTATTACGGTTAATAACACGACGATATAAATCATTTAAGTCAGAAGTCGCAAAGCGTCCACCGTCAAGTTGAACCATCGGGCGAAGCTCTGGAGGAATGACAGGAAGGACATCAAGGATCATCCAGTCCGGATCATTACCTGAGTTCCTGAAAGATTCCACTACTTCCAATCGTTTGATTGCACGGGTACGGCGCTGACCTTGAGCTGTTTTCAATTCTTCTTTCAAGAAATCAGCTTCTTTATCCAGGTCAATATCCTGCAGAAGCTTTTTAATGGCTTCCGCACCCATTGCAGCTTGGAATTTCACTCCGTACTTCTCACGGTATGCACGGTACTCTTTTTCAGAAAGAAGTTGCTTTCTTTCAAGAGCCGTGTCACCTGGTTCTGTTACAACATAGGAAGCGAAATAGATGACTTCTTCCAAAGCACGGGGGGACATGTCTAAAACAAGACCCATACGGCTTGGGATTCCTTTGAAGTACCAGATGTGAGAAACGGGTGCGGCAAGTTCAATGTGACCCATACGTTCACGACGAACTTTCGCCTTTGTTACTTCGACACCACAGCGGTCACAAACGACGCCTTTATAACGGACACGCTTGTATTTACCACAGTGACATTCCCAGTCCTTCGTAGGACCGAAAATACGTTCACAGAACAAACCGTCTTTTTCTGGTTTTAACGTACGATAGTTAATCGTTTCGGGCTTTTTAACTTCCCCGAAAGACCATGAACGGATCTTATCGGGGGAAGCTAAACCAATTTTCATATACTCAAAATTATTTACATCTAGCAAGGGGCCTACCTCCCTTTTAATCTACAGGTTCTAACCCTAATTGCTCTAAATTTATTCTTTAGACCCTACTGTCTCGGATTCCTGTGCTTTAGATTCAGAGATATTTAGCGTGTCTGCTTGTTGTACTTCTTCTTCATCCTCTAAGTCACGCATTTCAATTTCTTCTTCGGTACTAGAGAGGATCTTAACATCCATACCTAAACTTTGAAGCTCTTTGATCAGAACTTTGAATGATTCCGGAACACCAGGTTCAGGAACGTTTTCACCCTTGACGATGGCTTCGTATGTTTTCACACGTCCCACAACGTCATCGGACTTAACTGTAAGAATTTCTTGTAGAGTGTAAGCAGCACCATAAGCTTCAAGTGCCCATACCTCCATCTCACCGAAACGCTGTCCACCGAATTGTGCTTTACCACCGAGTGGCTGTTGCGTAACAAGTGAATAAGGTCCGGTTGAACGTGCGTGAAGTTTGTCATCAACCATGTGAGCAAGTTTGATCATATACATGATTCCAACTGATACACGGTTATCAAACGGTTCACCCGTTCTACCATCGTAAAGAACGGTTTTGGCATCGCGTGCCATACCTGCTTCTTCAATTGTTGCCCATACATCTTCCTCACGCGCTCCATCAAATACTGGTGAAGCGACATGAATACCGAGGTATCTTGCTGCCATTCCCAAGTGAAGCTCCAGCACCTGACCGATATTCATACGTGATGGCACCCCTAGTGGGTTAAGCATGATATCAATCGGTGTGCCGTCTGGTAAGAACGGCATGTCTTCTTCAGGAAGGATTCTTGAGATAACACCTTTGTTACCGTGACGACCAGCCATTTTGTCACCTTCAGAGATCTTACGTTTCTGAACGATGTATACACGTACAAGCTGGTTCACACCTGGTGGTAATTCATCGCCATCTTCACGGTTGAAGACTTTCACATCAAGGATGATTCCCCCGCCACCGTGTGGTACGCGAAGGGATGTATCCCGGACTTCACGGGCCTTCTCACCGAAGATTGCATGTAATAGACGCTCTTCAGCCGTCAGTTCCGTTACACCTTTAGGCGTTACTTTACCGACAAGCAGGTCGCCATCTTTTACTTCAGCACCGATGCGGATGATTCCACGTTCATCAAGATTGCGAAGTGCATCTTCACCAACGTTAGGAATATCACGAGTGATTTCTTCAGGTCCCAACTTCGTATCACGGGATTCAGACTCATACTCTTCAATATGAATTGAAGTATATACATCGTCTTTTACAAGACGTTCACTCATGATGATCGCATCTTCATAGTTGTAACCGTCCCAAGTCATGAATCCAACCATTACGTTACGTCCCAAGGCGAGTTCACCTTTTTCCATTGAAGGACCATCAGCAAGGATTTCTCCTTTTACTACACGGTCGCCTTCACTTACGATCGGACGCTGGTTGTAGCATGTACCCTGGTTAGAACGGATGAATTTCTGCATACGGTACTTATCGAGGTCACCTTTCACTTCTTGACCGTCGATTTCTTTCACACGACGTACCCAAACTTGTTTCGCTTCAACCTTTTCTACAATACCTTCATATTTACAAATCACAGCGGCACCGGAGTCTTTCGCAGATACGTGTTCCATACCTGTTCCGACGATCGGTGATTCCGGATTCATCAAAGGTACTGCTTGACGCTGCATGTTCGCTCCCATTAGAGCACGGTTGGAGTCATCGTTTTCTAAGAATGGAATACATGCTGTCGCAGCTGATACTACTTGTTTAGGAGATACATCCATGTAATCGAGACGTTCACGCTTGATGACCGTGTTCTCACCGCGGAAACGGGAGATGACTTCTTCATCAAGGAATGCGCCGTCATCTCCAAGACGGGCGTTCGCCTGTGCCACTACATAGTTATCTTCTTCGTCTGCTGTCAAGTAATCGATACGATCGGTTACTTTCCCAGTATCGGGGTCGACACGACGATACGGCGTTTCGATAAAGCCGAATTTATTCACTTTCGCAAAGGAGGAAAGTGAGTTGATCAGTCCGATGTTCGGACCCTCAGGTGTTTCAATCGGACACATACGGCCATAGTGGGAATAATGGACGTCACGCACTTCGAATCCAGCACGTTCACGTGTTAAACCACCGGGCCCTAAAGCAGAAAGACGGCGTTTGTGCGTTAATTCTGCAAGAGGATTCGTTTGATCCATGAATTGAGACAATTGAGAGCTTCCAAAGAACTCTTTAATGGATGCAATAACAGGACGGATGTTGATCAGTTGTTGAGGCGTGATTGTATTCGTGTCCTGAATGGACATTCTTTCACGAACCACACGCTCCATACGTGATAAACCGATACGGAATTGGTTCTGTAGCAATTCACCAACCGAACGTAAACGACGGTTACCTAAATGGTCAATATCATCTGTCAGTCCTACTCCATGTAATAAGTTAAAGAAGTAAGAAATGGAAGAAATGATATCTGCAGGTGTAATGTACTTAACCTCTTCTTCAACATACGCATTGCTGATTACGTTGATTTCAAAATCTCCCTCTTCGTTAGGAGAATAGATTTTGATAGATTGAAGAACTACGTCTTCTTCTAATACGCCGCCGGACTGTTGGTAGTTTTTGAAACCAATGCCGTTTTCTAAATAAGGGATGACCTTATCCAGGGCGCGACGGTCAAGAACCGTGCCTTTCTCTGCCAGAATCTCACCCGTTTCCGGATCTGCTAGAGTTTCTGCTAGAGTCTGACCGAATAAACGATTCTTGATGTGCAGCTTTTTGTTCATTTTGTAACGTCCAACGTTTGCTAAGTCATAACGCTTAGGATCAAAGAAACGAGAAACGAGTAAACTTTTAGCATTTTCTACTGTAGGAGGCTCTCCCGGACGCAGACGCTCATAAATCTCGAGCAATGCTTTGTCGATACCTTCCGTGTTGTCTTTCTCGAGCGTGTTACGAATGTACTCATTATCACCGATCAAATCGATGATTTCTTGATCAGAGCCAAACCCAAGGGCACGTAAAAGAACCGTTACCGGTAGTTTGCGAGTTCGATCAATTCGCACATATACAACATCTTTTGCATCTGTTTCATACTCAAGCCAAGCTCCGCGGTTTGGTATAACGGTAGCAGTAAACCCTTTCTTTCCGTTTTTATCTACTTTTCCGCTAAAGTAAACACTAGGTGAACGTACTAGCTGAGATACGATAACGCGCTCAGCACCATTGATAACAAACGTACCTGTGTCTGTCATTAATGGGAAATCACCCATAAATACGTCTTGATCTTTTACTTCTCCTGTTTCCTTGTTCACAAGACGGACTTTTACTCTAAGCGGTGCAGAGTAAGTAACATCTCTTTCCTTTGATTCTTCCACCGAGTACTTTGGCTCTCCCAGACTATAATCAATAAATTCCAAAGAGAGATTACCAGTGAAGTCCTCAATCGGAGAAATGTCACGGAACATTTCTCTTAACCCCTCATCAAGAAACCATTGATACGAGGAAGTTTGAATTTCGATTAAATTCGGTAATTCTAAAACTTCACTGATACGCGCAAAACTTCTGCGTTGGCGGTGTCGTCCATACTGAACTAGTTGACCTGTCAACTGATTCACCCCTCAAATCAAGCGTTTTGGTTGTGTCTATATGCCTTAAAGTAGGATTACTACTCTACACAAGACAAAAAGAAAAAGGGTTTTAATGATAAAACCTCATTTTCATATGACGAACTATTATTTTATAATCTTTTCCAATTTATCCAACATGTATACATATGGACATAATACCGGAAAATAATATTTTTGCATTTTATAATGTTATCATAGCAGATAAGCTACGTCAACGGATTTCTTTTACCGATTTCAAGATGTAGTATCCCTTTTTTCTGGTGACGATTTCTACATTTGAAAAGATTTTTTCCATTTTCTCCATGGCAGAGGGAGCACCTTGCTTCTTCTGAATAACGACCCACAATTCTCCGCGTTCCGTCAGATGTTCGTAACTATTCTCAAGAATCGAATGAACCGTTTCTTTCCCTGCTCGTATTGGAGGGTTCGTTAAAATAGCGGCAAATCCCTTTTCAACGACATTCGTATATCGGTCACTTTGATAGACTTTAACGTTTTGAACTTTATTTTCCCCAGCATTTTCTTTCGCTAAAGATAAAGCCCTCTCGTTTACATCGATCATATGGACCGTCCGATCACCAAAGTCTTTAGCCAAGGATAACCCGACCGGGCCATAACCGCAGCCGACATCAAGCATCGGTCCCTGAACATCAGGTAATTCAAACGTTTCAATCAAGACTCTTGAACCAAAGTCAACTTCCTTTTTCGAGAAGACGCCCTGATCTGTCTTAAACCGAAATGTATGCCCCCTTAATTCAAAGGCAATCATCCCTGTTTTACTTTCCACATCCGGATTACGGGAATAATAGTGATTGGTCATTATATCATCTCCATCCATTGATAGATCCCGCCTGGTAACCATCTTTCCCAAAAAGAGTTTGGATAGATGCCAGACAAGAAAAAAGCCCGCCAAATATAGCGAGCTTTTCATCTATACAATCATTACTTAACTTCTACGCCAGCTCCAACTTCTTCAAGCTTAGCTTTAAGTTCTTCAGCTTCCTCTTTAGCAATACCTTCTTTAAGAGCTTTAGGAGTGTTATCAACCATTTCTTTCGCTTCTTTAAGGCCAAGACCTGTGATTTCACGAACAACTTTGATAACCTTGATTTTTTGAGCTCCAGCGCTCTCAAGAATTAGGTCGAATTCAGTTTGTTCTGCAGCAGCGTCAGCGCCACCAGCAGCAGCAGCTACAGGTGCAGCAGCAGTTACTCCGAATTCTTCTTCGATTGCTTTAACTAGATCATTTAGTTCAAGAACTGACATTTCTTTAATCGCGTCAATGATTTGCTCTTTACTCATTTTAAATTTCCTCCTTGTGATGTTTGCTTAATTTTTTTATTTAAACGACTTGCTTTAGCTTACGCGCCTTGCTCTTCTTTTTGATCTGCAACGGCTTTTGTTACCAACGCAAAGTTGCGCATTGGTGCTTGTAGCACGCTGAGTAGCATAGAAAGAAGTCCTTCGCGGTTTGGAAGTTCAGCGATTGCTTTAACATCCTCAACAGAAGTGATTGTTCCTTCGATGACACCCGTTTTGATTTCAAGTGCTTCGTGTTCTTTAGCGAAGCTGTTAAGGATCTTTGCAGGTGCAACTACTTCTTCTGTACTGAACGCGATTGCGTTAGGACCAGTTAAGAATTCGTTTAACCCTTCAAGACCAGCTTCTTCTGCCGCACGACGTACCATAGTGTTTTTGTACACTTTGAACTCGATGCCAGCTTCACGAAGTTGTTTACGAAGCTCAGTTACTTCGGAAACGTCTAGGCCACGGTAATCTACAACGATTGTAGATACACTGTTTTTTAGCTTGTCAGAGATTTCTCCAACGATGTGTTTCTTTTGATCTAGAATGCTGCTCATCATTACACCTCCTGTAGATTGACTGATGAACATTTATACCGTCATCCAATAAAAAATGCCCTTATATCAAGGTAGACATAAGGGCATTGCAAACACGCTATACGCGGTTATTTTATCGCAATTACCTCGGCAGGATATTAAGCTCGTAATGAGCACCTACTGTCTACGGTACAAATGTATTCGTTTTTTAACAACAGAACTAATTATAATCACTAGTCCTCAGTAAGTCAATACCAAATTATGCCTTAACTGCGAAAGTTGAAGGATCGACTTTAACGCCAGGTCCCATTGTAGAAGTTACAGAAACATTTTTCATGTAAGTTCCTTTTGCAGCAGCAGGTTTAACTTTAAGCATTGTTTCATACATTGTAGCAAAGTTTTCAACAAGCTTTTCGTTGTCGAATGAAATCTTTCCAACAGGAACGTGAACGTTACCTGATTTGTCAGCACGGTATTCAACTTTACCAGCTTTGATTTCATTGACAGCTTTCGTTACGTCGAATGTTACTGTTCCAGTTTTAGGGTTTGGCATTAAACCTTTAGGTCCTAATACGCGACCAAGTTTACCAACTTCACCCATCATGTCTGGAGTTGCAACGATTACGTCGAACTCGAACCAACCTTGGTTGATCTTGTTGATAAGTTCTGCATCACCTACGAAATCAGCGCCGGCAGCTTCTGCTTCTTTTGCTTTATCGCCTTTAGCGAATACAAGAACTTTTTGAGTTTTACCAGTTCCATGAGGAAGTACAACTGCTCCACGGATTTGCTGGTCGTTTTTACGAGTATCTACACCTAAGCGGAACGCTACTTCAATCGTTGCGTCAAACTTAGCGAAGTTTGTTTTCTTAACTAGTTCGATTGCTTCTTCCACTGAATAAGCTGTAGTACGATCTACAAGCTTTTGAGCTTCAAGAAACTTTTTACCTTTTTTAGCCATTTTAAATTTCCTCCTATATGTGGTTTTAGCGGAATAACCTCCCACGAAATAAGGTTGCGAGTGAAACGTACATTTCATCATCGCAACCTCGTTCAACAGGAACCTCTACTTTAACGTAGCAGGGATTAGTCTTCGATGACGATACCCATGCTGCGCGCAGTTCCTTCTACCATGCGCATAGCTGATTCAACACTAGCTGCATTTAAGTCAGGCATTTTTGTTTCAGCAATTTCACGTACTTTATCGCGTTTAAGTGTTGCCACTTTCTTGCTGTTTGGTTCGCCTGAACCAGACTCGATACCTGCAGCTTTCTTAAGAAGAACAGCAGCGGGTGGAGTTTTTGTGATGAATGTAAATGAACGGTCTTCAAATACCGTGATTTCAACAGGAATGATTAAGCCAGCTTGATCTGCTGTACGAGCATTGAATTCCTTACAGAATCCCATGATGTTAACACCTGCTTGACCTAGTGCAGGACCAACTGGTGGAGCTGGATTAGCTTTACCGGCAGGAATCTGCAATTTAACCATTTTGATAACTTTTTTAGCCACGAGACACACCTCCTTAAGTCCGTGATGTGGTTATTGGGTTTTTCACCCTCCCACTCAAATGTAAAAAATGTCTTTATCAACATAAAGAACGTCTATTAGTTTCAGTATCTCTTTAGTGGAGACGCACTGACTTATGAAATAGTACCATTTTTTCAGAATGATTTCAAGTTCTTTTCCATTATAATTTATCTATTTGGGAGAAATCCAGTTCTACCGGGGTGTCTCTGCCAAACATATTGACTAGAACCTTCACTTTTGCTTTTGCATTATCAATCTCTTCGATCGAGCCGGTGAAGTTCGCAAACGGACCTTCATTCACCCTTACTGTTTCTCCTAATTCGAAGTCAATCTCTACCTTTTTCTCTGTCATGCCCATTTGTTTCAGAAGGTTTGTTACTTCTTCCGGCAATAATGGTGTGGGTTTTGAACCGTGTCCTGATGAACCGACGAAACCGGTCACTCCAGGTGTGTTTCGGACGACATACCATGAATCATCCGTCATGACGATTTCCACGATCACATAACCGGGAAATACCTTCTTCTTAATTACTTTCTTCTTGCCATTCTTAAAATCCGTCTCTTCTTCTTCAGGCACGATCACGCGGAAGATCTTATCTTGCATCCCCATCGTTTCAACACGCTTCTCAAGGTTCGCTTTCACCTTATTCTCGTATCCTGAATAAGTATGGACTACATACCAATTCTTCTCCATTTCATAGGACTAAACGTCCGTCCCTCCTCGCTATTTAAGAATACTCATTCGCCTTTTTTCTCCAAATGAAAAAACCCGTAAAAAGATAACGGGCTCTAAGGTCATGTACTCTATTAACATTCATTATACCATGCTTTCATGGTATATATACAACTAATTCTATGTTTCTCTTACTTAGAACCAATGATCAATCGCATAAGTTCTGAGATGCCCAGGTCGATAACAGCAAAGAAAAGGGCAACAAATATCACTGTCGTAATAACCGTGATCGTATAGCGCGTTAACTCTTTACGTTTAGGCCAGCTGACCTTTCTCATTTCCGATGCAACATTGCGAAAGAATTTAAACATCCGTTAGTAACCTCCAACTAATATCAATACGCAAGACTTCTACACTTTATTTAGTCTCTTTGTGTAGGGTGTGAGCATTACATGTATTACAGAATTTCTTTAATTCTAATCGAACGGCCTGATTACGGTTTCCCGGCACGGAATAATTCCTGGAACCGCATACCGTACAAGCCAGTATTAATTTAGTAGTCATATATTCCACCTATACTATACATAGTAAGTCCTATCAAAAATAACACGACCACCAAAATGTGTCAATATGACTTTACATCGTTATTTCGCGGACTTCCAAGTATCGTTCAAGCTTCCGTTTCACTCGCTGTAATGCATTGTCTATGGATTTCACATGGCGGTTCAGCTCTTCTGATATCTCCTGATAGGACTGCCCGTCCAAATAAAGGGCCAGTACTTTCCTCTCAAGATCGCTTAACAGCTGGGCCATCTTATCTTCCATATTATCGAATTCCTCGCGATTGATAATGAGCGCTTCCGGATCCATTACTTTCGCACCTGAAATGACATCTAGCAGCGTTCGGTCAGATTCATCATCATAAATGGGTTTATCCAGTGAAACATACGAATTCAGCGGTATATGCTTCTGTCTCGTGGCTGTCTTGATGGCTGTTATGATCTGTCTTGTGATACA
This sequence comes from Bacillus sp. es.034, assembly GCF_002563655.1. Taxonomy (GTDB): domain Bacteria; phylum Bacillota; class Bacilli; order Bacillales; family Bacillaceae_B; genus Rossellomorea. The sequence goes on from NZ_PDIY01000001.1 coordinate 726,684, forward strand.
AAGCTCTGCAAACGCTTTAAAAGAGGTCAGCTTGTCCTCCTTATAATCACGGATCGCCTTGTATAATCCAATCATACCTTCCTGGACGATATCTTCCTTATCTGCCCCGATTAAAAAATACGAGCGGGCTTTCGCCCTTACGAAATTACGGTATTTCCTGATCAAAAAATCGAGCGCTTCGCTGTGACCCTGATGGACGGCTTCTATGATCTCTTCATCATTCATGCCTTCTAATCGACTATCAAATGCTTCTGTCCTGATGATATTGCTCACACGCATCCCCCCGAGCAAAACAATAGATAGAAATATTATACATTACAGAAAATTCAATCGTCAACCTATCATTGTTCCCCACGGCGCCATTTTTCGAAAATTTCAGCAACTTCTTCAGATAATTGGATCTTGGAAGCCGGCCGTTTCTCGCTCGAATTCCTTACTTTTCTTTCAATCTTTTTTTCAATGACTTCCACCTCGGTCAAGAGCTCCCTCGCTGATTTGCGAAGGGCCCCCTGCCCAAAGATGGCCCATTGCTCTGTAAAATCTGAAGTGGCTACATGAATCTGTGTTTTAATATTGCTTAATTCAATGGCCAATCTTTCAATTCGTTCATCTGCCGTTTCATTTTCTTTGGTAAAAAGCACTTCCACTTTATAATTTTGATATTTCCGTGCGATCCCCTGTACGTAGTATGCATCAAATACGACAATGACACGGTAGCCCGTATACCCCTGATATTCTGCCATTTGTTCCACCAGGCGATCTCTTGCTGCGGCTAGATCCTTATGCTTCAAGTCATTCAATTCCGGCCAGGCACCGATGATGTTATAGCCATCCACAAGGAGGATATCCATCTTCCCTATTCTCCCAATGGGTGGCGTTTACGATATACCTCATACATTAAAATACTAGCTGCCACCGAAGCGTTTAGTGATGTAACATGACCGATCATAGGCAACTGAACAAGGAAATCACATTTATCACGCAAAATGCGGCTCATCCCTTTTCCTTCACTTCCGATAATCAAACCGATAGGAAGCGTACCGTCCAGCTGGCGGAAGTCCTGCTTACCCTTGGCATCCGTTCCCGCGACCCAAACACCGCGTTCTTTCAACTCATCCACCGCCCTCGACAGATTCGTCACACGTGCCACGGGAATATGTTCAATTGCACCAGTGGAAGCCTTGGCTACGGTAGAAGTAAGTCCCACCGCTCTTCGCTTCGGGATAATGATCCCATGGGCACCCGCTGCATCAGCCGTCCTCATGATGGATCCCAGGTTATGGGGATCTTCCAGTTCATCCAGGATGAGGATAAAAGGATCCTCCCCTTTTTGTTCTGCCCTATTAAATAGATCATCCAGTTCAGCATACTGATAAGCAGCAACGGAAGCGACGACCCCCTGGTGATTCTCAGATACCATCTGCTCGATTTTCTTCTTTGGGACATACTGGACCATGACATTGGATTCCTTGGCAAGTCCGACAATTTGCTGGATGGAGCCTTTCTGGGAACCTTCCGCTATCCAGATCTTATTGATATCCCTTCCTGACTTTAACGCTTCTATGACAGGATTTCTTCCTCCGATAAAATCTTTACTCATTTCTGTTCCTCCTTTCCTGCCTGGGCTTGTTCAAAAATGATCTTCAATAGTTCCTCTAATCGGTCCGTCCGATTAAGTAAAAACAAATATCCAATAAGAGCCTCAAAAGCAGTGCTGTGTTTATACGTTTGTACATCCGTGTTTTTAGGCGTTGTCCCCGATTTCGCATTCCGGCCGCGCTTGACGATCGATATCTCTTCTTCCGATAAGAGGTCCTGATCGAACAACGTTCGGAGAATGGCCGCCTGCGCTTTAGCAGACACATATTTCGTCGCAGCCCTGTGCAGTTGATTCGGTTTGATCTTACCCTTGGTTAACAGGAGCTGCCGTACATATGTTTCATATACAGCATCCCCCATGTAAGCAAGTGCAAGTGCATTGATTTGTTTCGCATCAATTTGTTCATTTGTCTCGTACAGCATTAAGATCCCCTTTTCCAGCGGGTGCCTTGAGGAGTATCTTCCAGGATGATATCCATGTCTTTCAATGTGTCCCGGATCTCATCTGCCAGTTGGAAGTTTCGGTCTTTACGGGCTTGAATACGCTTTTCGATCATTTCTTCCACTTCTTCGTCCAACATTCCCGCTTCCTGCAACGTGAGACCAAGTACAGAGAAGAAATCTTCAAACTGGTTTAAGAACCCGTCAATGACTTCTGTTGATGTATTTTTCTCCATTAAGTAATAGTTCGCTTGTCTGGATAGTTCGAATAAAATGGAAATCGCATTGGCCGTATTGAAATCATCGTCCATATCAGCAATGAATTGTGCTTTCAACGCATCGATTTTGTCCAGCCACTCCTGATTATTGTCCGTTAAGTTTGTACTTGATTCCTTGCGATGCTTCAAGTTCTCATACGCTGTCTTAATCCGGTCCAAGGAAGTCTCTGCATTCTCCAGAAGCTCAAGATTGTAGTTGATCGGATGACGGTAATGAACGGACAGCATGAAGAAACGAAGTACCTGCGGATCTTGTTCTTTAATAATGTCGTGAACCAATACGAAATTACCGAGTGATTTCGACATCTTCTCATTATCGATATTAATATACCCATTGTGCATCCAGTAATTGGCGAATGCCTTCCCTGTAAGGGCCTCTGACTGGGCAATTTCATTCTCGTGATGAGGGAAGGTCAGATCCTGTCCCCCGGCGTGGATATCGATGGTATCCCCCAAATAGCGCTTAGCCATGGCTGAACATTCGATATGCCAGCCCGGACGTCCTTCACCCCACGGGCTCTTCCAGGAAATCTCCCCTTCTTTCGCCGCTTTCCATAAAACGAAATCAAGGGCATCTTCTTTTTTGTCCCCTACATCGATGCGGGCTCCTGCTTTCAGTTCATCGATCGGCTGATGAGACAGCTTACCGTACCCATCAAACTTCCTCGTACGATAATAAACGTCTCCCTGGGATTCATAGGCATACCCTTTTTCTACAAGGGCAGAGATGAAATCAACAATGGTGTCTATATTATCTGTTACAGTGGGATGTACATCGGCTTTCCGGCAACCGAGGGCTCCCGTATCTTCGAAGTAAGCATCGATAAAGCGCTTGGCAATCGTCGGAACATCTTCTCCCAATTCCTTGGCCGCTCTAATCAATTTATCGTCCACATCCGTGAAGTTAGAGACGAACTGCACATCGTATCCCCTGTATTCCAGATAACGTCTCACTGTGTCGAACACAATCGCAGGACGGGCATTCCCTATATGAATATAGTTATAGACCGTCGGACCGCACACATACATTTTGACTTTACCCTCTTCCAGGGGTTTGAATTCCTCTTTCTGCCTTGTCAGTGTGTTATATAAACGAATCGTCATGATGATCGACTCCTTCCCTCATATTCCCTTAATAATGATTTCAATTCATTCACTTCTTTTTCAAGTTGTTTCATTCGGTCGTTCATTGGATCGGGCAGATCACAGTGGTTCAGGTCCTTCTGTATCTTCACGCCGTCCTGAATGACCACCTTCCCGGGAATACCGACTACGGTTGAATTGGGCGGAACATCTTTCAGGACAACGGAGCCTGCCCCTACCTTAGAATTTTCCCCCACAACGATCGATCCTAATACTTTTGCACCTGTCGCAATCAAGGCATTATCCTGGATCGTCGGGTGACGTTTCCCTTTTTCCTTCCCGGTCCCACCGAGGGTGACCCCTTGGAAGAGCGTAACATTGTCTCCGATTTCACACGTCTCGCCAATCACCACACCCATTCCATGATCGATGAAAAAGCGGCGTCCGATCTTAGCTCCAGGGTGGATCTCCACTCCGGTAAAGAAGCGGCTGACCTGTGAAATGACCCGGGCAATGAAAAAGAATTTCCGTTTAAAAAATGCATGGGCAACACGATGGGCCCAAATGGCGTGAAGACCCGAATACGTAAGGATGACCTCCACATAATTTCTCGCAGCCGGATCCTGATCAAACACCACATCTATATCTTCCCTAAACGACTTAAACATTCGGATCCATCCCCCTTCCTTTTTAAAAAAAACGGCTGACAATAAAAAAAACGCCCCTGTCAATAAACTGACAGAGACGCTTGTAGGCGCGGTTCCACTCTGATTGAGAAGACATACCTTCTCCAACTCGAATCCTGTTAACGGTAGGAAACCGCCTTTACCTACTCTATTTCAGTAACGGGCTCAGAGGTGCATTTCAGAATCGGAGGGGCTTAAACCACTTTCAGCCGGTGATGGTTCTCTCTACTAAGCATCCTTTTCTTACTTCTCCTCATCAACGCGATATCATTTAACGTGATACTCTTACTATATTACAAACCCTTCAAAATGTTAACCTAAAAGACTTTGAAGACGATGTTTAACTGTATCTTTCCCTAAAAGCTCAATGGCATTCGGCAATTCAGGACCATGTGTCTGGCCTGTAACAGCTACACGGATCGGCATGAACAGCTTCTTCCCTTTATGGCCCGTCGATTTTTGGACAGCTTTGATAGAGGATTTGATCTCTGCCGCCTCATACTTTTCAAGTGCTTCGATCTCGTTCAAGAAGGCCTGAAGAACTTCAGGAACCTGCTCTTCTTCGAGTACCGCTTTCGCCTCTTCATTATATTCAAGATCTGTCTTGAAGAACATTTCGGACAGCTCCACAATTTCAGCACCGAAGCTCATCTGTTCCTGGTATAAAGAAATGACGCGGCTTGCCCACTCGCGCTGCTCATCGGACATATTCTCATCCAATTTACCCGCACTGATTAAATGAGGAAGGGATAGCTCCACCACTTGAGCCAATTCCAAGTTCTTCATGTACTGATTGTTCATCCAAGTAAGCTTCTGATTATCGAACAGTGCAGAAGAAGTGGATAAACGTTCAGGATCAAAGATTTCAATGAACTCCTCTTTCGAAAACAGCTCTTCTTCCCCTTTTGGAGACCAGCCGAGCAGCGCAATGAAGTTGAACAACGCTTCTGGAAGATACCCCAATGCTTCGTATTGCTCGATGAACTGAATGATGCTTTCATCCCTCTTACTCAACTTTTTACGGCTTTCATTGACGATCAATGTCATATGCCCGTAAACCGGTGCTTCCCAACCAAGCGCTTCAAAGATCATCAATTGCTTCGGTGTATTTGAAATATGATCTTCTCCGCGAAGAACATGTGTGATTTTCATCAGATAATCATCGACTGCAACGGCAAAGTTATACGTTGGTGTACCGTCCTTTTTCGCAATGACAAAGTCACCGATACCGTCTGATTCAAATGAGACATCCTCTTTCACGATATCATTGAAGGAGTATACTTTCCCTGCGGGTACACGGAAACGGATGCTCGGCTTGCGGCCTTCTGCTGCCAATTTCTCCTGATCCTCTTTCGTCAGGTTCCGGCATTTTCCGGAGTAGCGTGGCATTTGGCCTGATGCTGATTGTGCTTCACGTTCCGCTTCCAGCTCTTCTTCCGTACAGTAACACTTATAAGCCTGTCCACTTTCCAACAGCTCATTTAAATACTGCTCATAAATATGATTACGCTCGGATTGACGATAAGGTCCGTATTCACCCGGCTTATCCGTACTTTCATCCCAATCGATCCCCAGCCACTGAAGATACTTGAGCTGACTTTCTTCTCCACCTTCGATATTTCGTTTCTTATCCGTGTCTTCAATACGGATGATGAACTTTCCGCCTGTGCTGCGGGCATAAAGGTAATTAAATAAAGCGGTTCTTGCATTTCCAATATGTAAATGACCCGTTGGACTCGGGGCATAACGGACGCGTACTTCCTTAGTCATGTATGTTCCTCCTATAATGATTACTCTTTAAAGTCTATGACCTATTTTAACACCGTTAAGTACGGGAATAAAGCGAATTTATCGCCTACTTTTTTTTAATCAATATGGTGGTTTGGGCGGCAATCCCTTCGCCTCTTCCGGTAAAGCCAAGCTTCTCGGAAGTAGTGGCTTTCACGTTCACTTCCGCTATATCCGCTTCCAGTAACGTAGCGATGCTTTGTCTCATTTCGTCAATATAAGGGGCCATCTTAGGCTTCTGGGCAATGATCGTGCAATCGATATTCCCTAATTCATAGCCTTCCTTTTTCACAAGGGCCCATACGTGCTGGAGAAGCTTTGCCGAATCAGCATCCTTGAACTCTGGGTCTGTATCAGGAAAATGCTTCCCGATATCCCCGGCTGCAATGGCACCTAAACACGCATCCGCTACAGCATGCAACAGGACATCTGCATCTGAGTGCCCCAATAAACCCTTTTCATATGGAAGCGTAATGCCTCCCATGATCAGAGGCCTCTCTTCCACTAACTGATGAACATCAAATCCTTGTCCGATCCTAAACATGTTTCTCTCCTCCACTCATTTCCTCTCGCTTCTTCAAAATCGCCTCGGCAAAATATAAATCCTCAGGGGTTGTCAGTTTAATATTGTCATAATCACTTTCAACGACAGCGACCTCAATATCCGACCTTTCCACCAGTGAAGCATCATCTGTACCAAGGAAACCATCTTGATCAGCTTCTTTATGTGCCTGTGTTAATACGGAAACGCGAAAAGCTTGTGGGGTCTGAACCATCCACAAGCTTGAGCGTTCAATCGTTTCCTCGACTTCGCCATCCAGTACTTTCTTGATCGTATCTTTAACAGGAACCGCCGCAATGGCAGCCCCCGTTGAATAAGTCTTTTCGACTAATTGGTGAATCGTGGATTCTTTAATAAATGGTCTTGCTCCGTCATGTACCAGAACAATCTCATGTTCAACCTCAAGCAATGCATGGTATACACTATGCTGTCTTTCTTCTCCACCATCGACAAGCTTCACGACCTTCTTGATGCCGTAGCGCTCCAAGAGCCCCTCAAACACTTGTCGCTCTGAAGGATGGATGGCTAAATAGATTCCCTTACAAAGGGTGTCATGCTCGAACACACGCAATGTATGAATGATGACAGGACAGCTATTCAACTCAAGGAGCAGTTTGTTTTTGCCCGCTTTCATACGTTTTCCCTGCCCTGCAGCCGGAATGACTACTTCATATTCCATAATATAACTCCTTTAACACACAAGTAATACTATTCATTATACCTTACTGCATCAATGGAGTCAGGCTTACAGTGCTTTTTCCAGTTGCTTCGGTTTCGCAAAGATCATCCGGCCTGCAGATGTCTGAAGAACGGATGTGACGAGGACATCGATATACTTACCGATGTAATTACGTCCTTCTTCCACGACGATCATCGTACCATCATCCAGATAAGCAATTCCCTGGTTATGCTCCTTACCGTCTTTGATGACCTGTACTTTCAATTCTTCTCCAGGCAGAACAACCGGCTTCACGGCGTTGGCCAGGTCATTGATGTTCAATACTTGTACACCTTGAAGGTCACACACTTTATTCAGGTTAAAATCATTCGTTACGACGATTCCATTTGTAAGCTTCGCTAATTTCACCAGCTTTGAATCCACTTCCTGAATCTCCTCGAAGTCCCCTTCATAAATCTGGACCTCAACAAGAAGCTCTTTTTGAATACGATTTAAAATATCCAGACCACGGCGTCCGCGATTTCTCTTCAATACATCAGAAGAGTCGGCAATATGCTGGAGCTCTTCCAATACGAATTGAGGAATCACCACGATTCCTTCTAAAAATCCTGTTTGACAGATATCCGCGATACGTCCGTCAATGATCACGCTCGTATCCAATATCTTAAGGGTCTTCACACCCTCTTCATCCAAATCCTCATCCGTCCCTTTTTTCTTACCTCGATTTGCCGTGCCGAATAGATTGACCAATTCATCCCTTTTCTTAAATCCAACCTGGAAACCTAGATATCCAAGAATCAATGTTAATAGAATGGGAATGACCGTGTTGACGATTGGAATCTCCATTTGATTGAAGGGGATCCCAAACAAATACGCAACAAATAAACCGATAATAAGGCCTAAACTGCCAAATAACAAATCCGTTACTGGTGCCTTTACCAAGCTATCTTCAAACCACTTGACGAAATTGACGACATACTCGACTGCCCAAAACGTAAGAATATAAAAAATGATGGCACCAAATATAGCAGTCATATAAGGGTTATTAATTAAAGGAATGTCCGATAGATTTATGACGGTAAATAATTCGGGAAGTAGAAATATCCCAAGTGTTCCCCCGACAATGAGGAAGCACGCTTGAACGATTCTTTTTAACATTCCCTCACCTCCTCCTACTCATTATAAACAATTTACTATTTTTGAAACGTCTAAGCCTTGAAAATTTGAAATTTAATACAACGGAAACGATTTTGATACACGTATCCCATCTTACTAGCTTCCTTAAATGAAGGCTAACACGTCTAAATCAAACTGTCAATTTTTTGAAAATGATACAATTATACCATTTCTGGCAGATATAGGCCTCTCTACCTACAGCTGTCGATCTGCAAACGTCTGTTCCTTAATCAGTTTTAATCCCTCTTTGATTTTCCTTGCCCTCACTTCACCGATCCCTTCGACTTCATCCAAATCATCGACTGTAGCCTTTACTACATGTGGGAGGGTCTCAAATCTCGTGATAAGATTTTCAATAATGACGATCGGCAGACGGGGGATCTTATTCAACACGCGGTATCCTCGGGGATAGATCGCATCATCATGATGGACATATCCGTGGTATCCCAGTAATTTTAATAGGACATTATCCTCTAATACTTCTGAATGAACAAGCTCCTGGAACTTATAGAGAAGTTCGAACGGTTTGATATTTCTTTCCTGGGAATAGTCCCTGATGATGAGCATCGCCTCATCCTCAATATCCGCCAACAGTTCATTCATCTGAAGGCGGATCAATCTGCCTTCGACACCGAGCTCACTGAGATACGTCAATAACTCGTTCTTGATCCTGAGAACCATCTCGAAACGGTGAAGGACCTGCAGTAAGTCGCTTTGTGTGACAAGCTCCTCAAACTCAAGCACGGACAGATTAGAAATGCTTTGATCGAGAACCACCTTATATTTCTCCAAGGTTTGGATCGCCTGGTTGGCTTTCGTCAAGATGACAGAGATGTCCTTTAGTGCATATCGGAAATTCCCTTGATAAAGGGTGATGACGTTTCTCCGTTGAGAGATGGCAATGACAAGGGCATTTGTTTGTCTCGCAACCCGCTCTGCCGTCCGATGTCTCATACCCGTTTCCGTGGAAGGCACGTACACATCGGGAGCCAATTGTGCGTTCGCCAAAATGATCTTCGTTCCCGCTTCATTCAGGATGATGGCCCCATCCATCTTGGCCAGTTCATACAGATAGCTGGGAGAGAATGCACAATTGATATGAAAGCCCCCGTCCAGAACAGATCTCACCTTATCATTGTACCCAACAACAATAAGTCCCCCCGTATTGGCTCTCAGCACGTTATCAATGCCGTCCCTGATCGGGGCACCCGGAGCAACGAATTGCAATATATCCGACATGGACTTATCTCTTGCCTTCTTATCTTCCATTTCTTATCCTCCTAAAATAGTTGACAGTGCTTCATTGATATTCGAAACCCCTTTGACCTCTATATCAGAAGGAGGCTGCCACCCGCTTAAATTATTCTGAGGAATAATCACTCTCTTAAAACCTAACTTGGCTGCTTCCTGCACGCGCTGCTCAATTCTTGATACCCTTCTGATCTCACCTGTTAAACCCACTTCACCAATTATGCAATCATGGGCACTGGACGCCCTGTCACGAAAACTTGAAGCGATACTTGCAGCAACGGCCAAATCAATCGCCGGTTCATCCAGTTTCACACCCCCGGCCACTTTCAGATAGGCATCCTGTTGCTGCAATAGCATGCCTGCCCGCTTCTCCAACACAGCCATGATCAGTGAAACCCGACTATGATCGATCCCTGTCGCCATCCTTCGGGGATTATTAAAACTGGTTGGGGTCACAAGAGCTTGAATCTCCACAAGAACCGGCCTCGTTCCTTCCATCGAGGCAACGACCGTCGAACCCGCTGCACCCTGTGAACGCTCTTCCAGGAAGATCTCAGACGGATTGGCCACTTCCTCAAGGCCCAGTTCCTTCATTTCAAAAATCCCCATCTCATTCGTAGATCCGAAACGGTTCTTCACCGCTCTTAAAATACGATAGGAGTGATGACGTTCCCCTTCAAAATACAGTACGGTATCGACCATATGCTCCAACAAACGCGGTCCTGCAATCGAGCCTTCCTTGGTAACATGCCCTACAATAAAGATGGCAATGCCCTTTGTTTTCCCGATTCTCATCAGTTCAGCCGTACACTCCCTTACCTGGGATACACTTCCGGGAGCAGACGTCACGTCAGGATGAAAGACCGTCTGAATCGAGTCGATGATGACGAAATCCGGTGAGATTTGCTCAATCGTTTGATGAATCAGCTCAAGATTTGTTTCCGCAAATATATATAAATCATCTGATTTCACATGCAGTCGATCTGCCCGCAGCTTGGTTTGCTTGATGGATTCCTCTCCGGAGATGTATAAAACCTTCTGCTTCTGATCAGCAAGCTGGGCCGAAACCTGCAGCAACAAAGTGGATTTTCCGATCCCCGGGTCTCCACCAATCAATATAAGCGACCCTGGTACCACGCCTCCCCCAAGCACCCGGTTCAACTCTTTCGACTCGGTCAATACCCGCGGCTCCTGCTTGGTTTCGATGGAGATCAGCTTCTCTGCTTTAGAAGGTCCGGTATTTTCTGAGTGCATAAACGACGTCCGTGGTTTCTTCCCGGTCATTTCAACCTCTTCCACCATCGTATTCCACTCGTTACACCCCGGACATTTCCCCATCCATTTAGCAGACTCATATCCACAAGATGAACACACAAACTTAGTCTTTTTCTTTGCCAATCTATTCTTCCCCTCTTTTACTCTATTTGTACTCCTACCCATACAGGATAATACCATTTGGAATGATTGTATCCGTTTTATGTATTAGATTCAATCGAAAAGCGGAGCCGGCTTGGTCAGGCCCGACAAGCATCCACTATGATAAAAGAGGTACACGAAAAACATATACGTGTACCTCTTTATCATCCTTGCTATTAAGTCGGCGTATTGGCTGCTTCCTCTTCTTGAACCTTTACAACAAATTCACTATCTTCTACGTCGATCAAAATATTCTGCCCTGTCAGCACTTTTCCTCTTAACAATTCTTCCGACAGTTTATCCTCAACATATTTCTGGATAGCGCGACGGAGAGGGCGTGCACCGTATTCAGGATCGAACCCTTCATCTGCTATTTTCTCTTTGGCAGCAGGTGAAAGCTCTAAATGAATATCCTGCTCTTTCAAGCGGGTTGTCAATTGGTTCGACATCAATGTCACAATCTCTTTCAGATGATCTTTTTCAAGGGAATGGAACACAATGATTTCATCGATACGGTTAAGGAATTCAGGTCGGAAAGCACGTTTCAGCTCTTCCATGACCTTTCCTTTCATATCTTTATAATCCTGTTTCCCATCCTGAATATTGAACCCTACGTATTTATTGCTCTTAAGGGACTGTGCACCAACGTTTGAAGTCATGATCAGGACTGTATTCCTGAAGTCTACCGTTCTTCCTTTAGAATCTGTCAGACGGCCATCCTCCAGTACTTGAAGGAGAATGTTGAATACGTCCGGATGTGCTTTTTCAATTTCATCTAAAAGAACGACCGAATATGGTTTGCGGCGAACTTTCTCCGTTAACTGACCGCCTTCTTCATATCCTACATAACCTGGAGGTGAACCGACCAAACGGGAAGTCGAATGCTTTTCCATGTACTCGGACATATCGATACGGATCATTGCATCCTCATCACCGAACATGGACTCTGCAAGTGCCCTGGCCAATTCCGTTTTCCCGACTCCTGTAGGTCCTAAGAAAATGAAGGAACCAATCGGACGCTTCGGATCTTTCAGGCCGGCCCTTGCACGGCGCACGGCTTTTGATACCGCAACGACTGCTTCTGATTGCCCGATGACTCTGGAATGAAGGATTTCCTCTAATTTGAGTAAACGATCCGTTTCCGTTTGGGCTAATTTCGATACCGGTACTCCCGTCCAGTTCGAAACAACCTTCGCAATATCTTCAACAGTCACTTCTGTATTTTCCTGCCCTTGCTTTTCTTTCCATGTGTTCTTTGTTTCTTCCAGCTCTTCACGAAGCTTTTGTTCTGAATCCCTTAGAGAAGCTGCTTTTTCAAATTCCTGGCTCTGAACCGCTGCATCCTTCTCTTTTCTGATTTCTTCCAGCTTTGCTTCAAGCTCTTTCAAGTTTGGCGGTGTCGTATAAGAACGTAAGCGCACCTTCGAACCTGCTTCATCAATTAAATCGATGGCCTTATCCGGTAAGAAGCGGTCTGAAATATAGCGATCAGAAAGCTTCACTGCAGCATCAATCGCTTCATCCGTAATCGACACGCGGTGATGTGCCTCGTAACGATCACGTAATCCTTTAAGGATCTGGATGGACTCTGATGCTGTCGGCTCATTGACTTGGATTGGTTGGAAACGGCGCTCTAGCGCAGCATCTTTTTCAATATATTTACGGTACTCATCTAATGTCGTGGCACCGATACACTGCAATTCCCCACGTGCAAGGGATGGTTTTAAGATATTCGATGCATCGATCGCACCTTCCGCCCCACCTGCACCGATCAGGGTATGAAGTTCATCAATGAAGAGGATGATATTACCCGCCTGACGGATTTCATCCATGACCTTCTTCAGTCTGTCCTCGAATTCCCCGCGGTATTTAGTGCCGGCTACAACCGTACCCATATCAAGGGTCATAACTCGTTTGTCGCGCAGGATTTCAGGCACTTCATTGGCGATGATCTGTTGTGCGAGGCCTTCTGCGATCGCTGTCTTACCTACTCCGGGCTCACCGATTAATACCGGGTTATTCTTCGTACGACGACTCAGCACTTCGATGACGCGCTGAATTTCCTTGCTTCGACCAATGACCGGATCCAGGCTGCCTTCACGGGCAATGGCCGTTAGATCACGGGCTAAGCTGTCAAGTGTAGGCGTATTGGCATTGGCGTTGCCTCCACCCTGATGATTGCTTGAATCATTGCTTCCAAGCAACTGCAATACCTGCTGTCTCGCTTTATTCAAGCTGACACCAAGATTACCAAGTACCCGGGCGGCCACTCCTTCACCCTCGCGGATCAATCCCAGCAAAATATGTTCCGTTCCTACATATGAGTGACCCAGCTTACGGGCCTCATCCATGGAAAGTTCAATCACTTTCTTCGCACGAGGTGTGTAATGGATCGTTTGAGATTTCTCGGTTCCTTTCCCGATCAATCCTTCCACTTCCTTCTGGATCTTTTCAGGGCTCAGTCCCAATGCCGTAAGTGCCTTGGCGGCGATACCTTCACCTTCGCGGACAAGTCCCAATAAAATATGTTCAGTACCAATATTACTGTGCGACAAACGAATCGCTTCTTCTTGAGCTAATGCCAATACTTTTTGGGCTCTTTCTGTAAATCGACCAAACATCATATTATTTTTCCTCCTCACATGTATCTTTATCTAACTTAATTCGCTCCCGAATCAAAGAAGACCTTCTTATATCTCGTTCATTTGGTCTCAGTGGACCTCCAGAATATTGTTGTAAAAAACCAGGTTGGGTTAAAATCATTAGTTCATTCAATATATTCTTAGATATCACTTTGATGTATCCTAAATCAATTCCAAGCCTGACATCCGATAAACATTTCGCAGCTTCTTTGGACTCAATGATCCTGCTGTGCTCCAGCACCCCTAGAGAACGGAAGATCCTATCCTCTAATTGTATGTTTGACGTTTGAACTAATGCGTCCCTTGCCGATTGCTCTTTCTCGATGATCTGCTTCACAACACTTAACAAATCTTCTACGATATCTTCTTCCGACTTACCAAGTGTCGTTTGATTGGAGATCTGAAAGATGTTACCCAGCGCTTCGCTGCCTTCTCCGTAAATCCCTCGCACCACTAACCCCAGCTGATTGATTGCTGGGATGATACGGTTTAATTGCTGCGTCAACACCAGTCCCGGCAAGTGCATCATGACTGAAGCCCTGAGCCCAGTCCCCACATTGGTAGGACAAGTCGTTAAGTATCCATGCTTCTCATCAAACGCAAAGTCAAATTCACTTTCAAACCAATCATCGATCTGATTGGCTTTCTGTAAAGCTTCCTTCAATTGCAGACCGGGATATAAACACTGTATTCGAATATGGTCCTCTTCGTTTACCATTATGCTAATATCTTCCTCACCTGATAAAAGGACAGCTCCGTAATTCGTTTCCTCTGCCAAATTTGGACTTATGAGGTGTTTCTCCATTAATACCCTCTTTTGGAGAGGCTGAATCTCACTTGTAGGTAAAAATTCTAATTCTCCTAAATTCTTTGGATATGATGTGAGCTTCTCCTTTACCCGATCCACGATTTCCTTTGCTTCCTCTGAAGAATAAAGAGTGGAAAAACGGAAGTCCGTCAGATTCCTCGCAAGCCTTACCCTGGAGCTGAGGACAATATCCGAATTCGGTCCCTCTTCACTCATCCAGGAACTGACGGCATTACTCAAGAACTTCTCAAGACTCATTCGTTATCGCCTCCCTCTTTCTTTATCTCCTTTTCCAGGGAGCGGATTTCGTCTCGGATCTCGGCTGCTTTCTCAAACTCTTCATCCGCAATCATCGTTTGCAATTCAGATTTCAACTGCAATACCTTCTTTTTCACATGGATGGCCCCGCCCATACGCTCGGGAACCTTACCGTGATGTTCGACATTCCCGTTATGAACACGCTTTAATAATGGAGTGAGTTCATCTTTAAACGTTTCATAACAATGGGCACAGCCGAAGCGTCCTACATTAATGAACTGATGAATCGTCATTTTGCATTTTTCACACTGTAACACTTCTGTCTTAGGTATCTCGGTTTCCTTTGCCTGCTTAAATGCAGGAGCTATATTAAGAAGACCTGCCAATAGATTGTTCACAGAAAAGCCGGGAGAAGAATCAAACATAAACATCTCACCCTTATCCTGAGCACATTGCTCACATAAGTGAACTTCTGTTTTTTCCCCGTTTACCACCTTGGTAAAATGAAGGGTCGCAGGTCTTTCGTTACATTCTTGACAAACCATCCCATTCACCTCTTTAACCCTTACTCATACTTCAATGTATCCAGCATGGCTCTAAGCATTCTTCCTCTCAGGATATCCCGTTCGGGTAATTCGACCATGATGACCGATCGATCCATCACACTCAGCATGATCTTGGCTTCTCTTTCAGAAATGATCTCTTCTTCCACTAATCGAAAAACAATATCAGCTGCCGTATTCTGACTGATCGTTTGTGTAATCAATGCCACTAACTGATCGATCAAGTGAACCTGATCGTGGGCCTTCACCTTCATGATCCGGATATATCCACCGCCGCCACGTTTACTTTCTACTACATACCCTCGTTCTACAGTGAATCGGGTATTAATCACATAATTAATTTGAGAAGGAACACATTGAAACTTATCAGCGATCTCGCTTCTTTTAATCTCGACTATCTCACTTTCACTCAGTTCTAACACATTCTTTAAATAACTTTCAATGATGTCGGATATGTTCCTCATCAAACCTCCTCCTCATTTTGACTTTGACTATATTTGACTATAATTATACAACCGCGTTTTAAACTTTGCAATTATGAAGTTTGACCTTAGAAGTTTTCCTGTTTAAGGAAGGTTTTAAACGTGTGAATGTGAGATTGTTGGATAGAAATTTGGAAATGGGGCACTGTGAAGGTGGGTGCTTTTTGATTGGTTGCCGTGGTGAGTGGGTTTTGTCGGAGTGTGGATTGGTAAAACACTTATATTCTTTGTACAACTTTAATAAAAACCAAAAAGAGTAACTCCTAAGAGCTACTCTTTTTCACATTTGCCTGGCGACGTCCTACTCTCACAGGGGGAGCCCCCAACTACCATCGGCACTGAAGGCTGCGGCTAGTGATGAGCGGCGAATCTCTTCGTCCGCTTCACTCGTTCAGATCCTCGTGTGGGGGCCACACTCCGGTCTTCTCTCCCTCGCGTCCTCGACCTTCTTGCTCCTCCCTACCCTCGCACTGCGGTCGAGGAGAAATCTAATGTTCTTCGAACAACAATCTAAACCAAAAAAAGAGTAACTCACTAAGAGCTACTCTTTTCCTATTTGCCTGGCGACGTCCTACTCTCACAGGGGGAGATCCCCCAACTACCATCGGCGCTGAAGAGCTTAACTTCCGTGTTCGGCATGGGAACGGGTGTGACCTCTTCGCCATTATCACCAGACGAATATTCAATTGAAGGATTGTTCCTTCAAAACCAGATAAAGAATTGATGTCAAGAAAGCCGAATATCGACCAATGTTGTTCATATAAATATGACTCTTTGTGGTTAAGTCCTCGATCGATTAGTATCAGTCAACTCCACATGTCGCCATGCTTCCATCTCTGACCTATCTACCTAGTCATCTTCTAGGGATCTTACTCACATACGTGATGGGAAATCTCATCTCGAGGGGGGCTTCATGCTTAGATGCTTTCAGCACTTATCCCTTCCGCACATAGCTACCCAGCGATGCCTTTGGCAAGACAACTGGTACACCAGCGGTGCGTCCATCCCGGTCCTCTCGTACTAAGGACAGCTCCTCTCAAATTTCCTGCGCCCACGACGGATAGGGACCGAACTGTCTCACGACGTTCTGAACCCAGCTCGCGTACCGCTTTAATGGGCGAACAGCCCAACCCTTGGGACCGACTACAGCCCCAGGATGCGATGAGCCGACATCGAGGTGCCAAACCTCCCCGTCGATGTGGACTCTTGGGGGAGATAAGCCTGTTATCCCCGGGGTAGCTTTTATCCGTTGAGCGATGGCCCTTCCATGCGGAACCACCGGATCACTAAGCCCGACTTTCGTCCCTGCTCGACTTGTAGGTCTCGCAGTCAAGCTCCCTTGTGCCTTTACACTCTGCGAATGATTTCCAACCATTCTGAGGGAACCTTTGGGCGCCTCCGTTACTCTTTAGGAGGCGACCGCCCCAGTCAAACTGCCCACCTGACACTGTCTCCCACCCCGATAAGGGGCGCGGGTTAGAATTTCAATACAGCCAGGGTAGTATCCCACCGATGCCTCCACCGAAGCTGGCGCTCCGGTTTCCAAGGCTCCTACCTATCCTGTACAAGCTGTACCAAAATTCAATATCAGGTTACAGTAAAGCTCCACGGGGTCTTTCCGTCCTGTCGCGGGTAACCTGCATCTTCACAGGTACTATAATTTCACCGAGTCTCTCGTTGAGACAGTGCCCAGATCGTTACGCCTTTCGTGCGGGTCGGAACTTACCCGACAAGGAATTTCGCTACCTTAGGACCGTTATAGTTACGGCCGCCGTTTACTGGGGCTTCGATTCGCACCTTCGCTTGCGCTAAGCACTCCTCTTAACCTTCCAGCACCGGGCAGGCGTCAGCCCCTATACTTCGCCTTACGGCTTCGCAGAGACCTGTGTTTTTGCTAAACAGTCGCCTGGGCCTATTCACTGCGGCTCTCTCGGGCTTGCACCCTACCAGAGCACCCCTTCTCCCGAAGTTACGGGGTCATTTTGCCGAGTTCCTTAACGAGAGTTCTCTCGCTCACCTTAGGATTCTCTCCTCGCCTACCTGTGTCGGTTTGCGGTACGGGCACCTTTTTCCTCGCTAGAGGCTTTTCTTGGCAGTGTGGAATCAGGAACTTCGCTACTATAATTCGCTCGCTATCACAGCTCAGCCTTCACGATGATGGGATTTGCCTCATCATCAGCCTAACTGCTTAGACGCACATATCCAGCAGTGCGCTTACCCTATCCTCCTGCGTCCCCCCATTGCTCAAACGGAAAAGAGGTGGTACAGGAATATCAACCTGTTGTCCATCGTCTACGCCTATCGGCCTCGACTTAGGTCCCGACTAACCCTGAGCGGACGAGCCTTCCTCAGGAAACCTTAGGCATTCGGTGGATGGGATTCTCACCCATCTTTCGCTACTCATACCGGCATTCTCACTTCTAAGCACTCCACCAGTCCTTACGGTCTAGCTTCGCAGTCCTTAGAACGCTCTCCTACCACTGACACCTAGAGGTGTCAATCCACAGCTTCGGTGATACGTTTAGCCCCGGTACATTTTCGGCGCAGAGTCACTCGACCAGTGAGCTATTACGCACTCTTTAAATGGTGGCTGCTTCTAAGCCAA
>NZ_PDIY01000001.1:750000-752500 GCF_002563655.1 Bacillus sp. es.034
CCCACCCCGATAAGGGGCGCGGGTTAGAATTTCAATACAGCCAGGGTAGTATCCCACCGATGCCTCCACCGAAGCTGGCGCTCCGGTTTCCAAGGCTCCTACCTATCCTGTACAAGCTGTACCAAAATTCAATATCAGGCTACAGTAAAGCTCCACGGGGTCTTTCCGTCCTGTCGCGGGTAACCTGCATCTTCACAGGTACTATAATTTCACCGAGTCTCTCGTTGAGACAGTGCCCAGATCGTTACGCCTTTCGTGCGGGTCGGAACTTACCCGACAAGGAATTTCGCTACCTTAGGACCGTTATAGTTACGGCCGCCGTTTACTGGGGCTTCGATTCGCACCTTCGCTTGCGCTAAGCACTCCTCTTAACCTTCCAGCACCGGGCAGGCGTCAGCCCCTATACTTCGCCTTACGGCTTCGCAGAGACCTGTGTTTTTGCTAAACAGTCGCCTGGGCCTATTCACTGCGGCTCTCTCGGGCTTGCACCCTACCAGAGCACCCCTTCTCCCGAAGTTACGGGGTCATTTTGCCGAGTTCCTTAACGAGAGTTCTCTCGCTCACCTTAGGATTCTCTCCTCGCCTACCTGTGTCGGTTTGCGGTACGGGCACCTTTTTCCTCGCTAGAGGCTTTTCTTGGCAGTGTGGAATCAGGAACTTCGCTACTATAATTCGCTCGCTATCACAGCTCAGCCTTCGCGATGACGGGATTTGCCTCATCATCAGCCTAACTGCTTAGACGCACATATCCAGCAGTGCGCTTACCCTATCCTCCTGCGTCCCCCCATTGCTCAAACGGAAAAGAGGTGGTACAGGAATATCAACCTGTTGTCCATCGTCTACGCCTATCGGCCTCGACTTAGGTCCCGACTAACCCTGAGCGGACGAGCCTTCCTCAGGAAACCTTAGGCATTCGGTGGATGGGATTCTCACCCATCTTTCGCTACTCATACCGGCATTCTCACTTCTAAGCACTCCACCAGTCCTTACGGTCTAGCTTCGCAGTCCTTAGAACGCTCTCCTACCACTGACACCTTGAGGTGTCAATCCACAGCTTCGGTGATACGTTTAGCCCCGGTACATTTTCGGCGCAGAGTCACTCGACCAGTGAGCTATTACGCACTCTTTAAATGGTGGCTGCTTCTAAGCCAACATCCTGGTTGTCTAAGCAACTCCACATCCTTTTCCACTTAACGTATACTTTGGGACCTTAGCTGGTGGTCTGGGCTGTTTCCCTTTCGACTACGGATCTTATCACTCGCAGTCTGACTCCCATGGATAAGTCTTTGGCATTCGGAGTTTGTCTGAATTCGGTAACCCGATGAGGGCCCCTAGTCCAAACAGTGCTCTACCTCCAAGACTCTTACACATGAGGCTAGCCCTAAAGCTATTTCGGAGAGAACCAGCTATCTCCAAGTTCGATTGGAATTTCTCCGCTACCCACACCTCATCCCCGCACTTTTCAACGTGCGTGGGTTCGGACCTCCATTCAGTGTTACCTGAACTTCATCCTGGACATGGGTAGATCACCTGGTTTCGGGTCTACGACCACATACTCAAATCGCCCTATTCAGACTCGCTTTCGCTGCGGCTCCGTCTTATCAACTTAACCTTGCATGGGATCGTAACTCGCCGGTTCATTCTACAAAAGGCACGCCATCACCCGTTAACGGGCTCTGACTACTTGTAGGCACACGGTTTCAGGTTCTATTTCACTCCCCTTCCGGGGTGCTTTTCACCTTTCCCTCACGGTACTGGTTCACTATCGGTCACTAGGGAGTATTTAGCCTTGGGAGATGGTCCTCCCAGCTTCCGACGGGATTTCACGTGTCCCGCCGTACTCAGGATCCACTCAAGAGGGAATGAAGTTTCAACTACAGGGTTGTTACCTTCTTTGACGAGCCTTTCCAGACTTCTTCGTCTACTTCATTCCTTTGTAACTCCGTATAGAGTGTCCTACAACCCCAAGAGGCAAGCCTCTTGGTTTGGGCTATATCCCGTTTCGCTCGCCGCTACTCAGGGAATCGCAATTGCTTTCTCTTCCTCCAGGTACTTAGATGTTTCAGTTCCCTGGGTCTGCCTTCCATACTCTATGTATTCAAGTAAGGATATTGTTCCATTACGAACAATGGGTTCCCCCATTCGGAAATCTCTGGATCAAAGCTCACTTACAGCTCCCCAAAGCATATCGGTGTTAGTCCCGTCCTTCGTCGGCTCCTAGTGCCAAGGCATCCACCGTGCGCCCTTCATAACTTAACCGAATTGGTTGTTACATCAGGTTTAAAACCTAAAATGGCGATACTCGGTAATTTCTTGACTATCAATTTATCTTTATCTAGTTTTCAAAGAACAATCATTTGTCTCATAAGAAACAAAAAGTTTTGACAGTAATTAAACCATCAAAACTGAACAAAACTTCGACGTGTCAACTTGTTTTGTAAATCTTCCTTAGAAAGGAGGTGATCCAGCCGCACCTTCCGATACGGCTACCTTGTTACGA
>NZ_PDIY01000001.1:755000-812500 GCF_002563655.1 Bacillus sp. es.034
ATTTCATTGTCAGCGTATTGGACCGTAGTAGATCCGAATACTTCCTTTGCAATGTGGGCAACAAGATTTTCAGTTAGAGCCATGATATCACGGTAATCTGCATACGCTTCGTAAAGCTCGATCATCGTGAACTCAGGGTTATGTCTTGTTGAAACTCCCTCGTTACGGAATACACGTCCAATTTCGTATACTTTTTCTAGCCCGCCAACGATCAGGCGTTTCAGATGAAGTTCGATTGCGATACGCATATAAAGCGGCATATCAAGGGCGTTATGATGTGTATTGAACGGACGGGCAGAAGCCCCACCTGCGATTGCGTGCATCATTGGTGTTTCTACTTCCAGGTAACCGTTATTGTCAAGGTACCTTCTCATAGATTGAATGATGCGGCTGCGCGCGATGAACGTTTCTTTGCTTTCCTGACTTGTAATCAGGTCCAGATAACGCTGACGGTAGCGCTGTTCAACGTCTTTTAACCCGTGGAATTTTTCAGGCAGCGGGCGAAGTGCTTTCGTCAGCAGGTGGAATTCTTTCGCTTTAACAGAAAGTTCCCCTACCTTTGTTTTGAATACAGTACCCGTGATCCCTACGATATCACCAAGGTCTGCTGTATTGAAAACCTCATATGCTTCTTCACCGATGGCATCTTTACGTACATAGATTTGAACTTGTCCAGCCAGATCCTGAAGATGGGCAAATCCTGCTTTACCTTTTCCACGCTTCGTCATGATACGGCCTGCGATCGTGACAGTGATATCTTTCTCTTCCAGTTCCTCTTTAGAAAACTCATCGAATTGAGATTTGATATCCGATGAACTGTGTGTGCGATCATATCGTTTACCGAATGGATCCTGTCCTTTTTCACGGATGGCTTCCATCTTTTCGCGTCTGACGCGAAGCTGGTCATTGATTTCTTCGTGACTCATGTGTTTCACTCCTATTCTATCTGCTTGCTTTAGTAGACTAATACGGTTATATACCATACTATTTTACACAATATCTATGTTTGTAACACCCCTAAAGTATGAGTAATTTCAGAAACGTACGTCGAGGTGCCCGAAAACCTATTGAAAAAATCTAAAAAAGGCCGATCCAATTGGGTGACAGTGTCACATATTGGTTACAGCCTTATCTAGAATAACATAAAAAGGAATACAGGTGAATCAAGGGGCTTTTACTCACTACGGTCAGATTCTTCTTGAGGCATAAGATCGTTCAATGGAATGTCCAGGACTTCCGCAACGTTCTCCAGGAAATCCTCTTTCGGTATCCGACTCCCTCTTTCCACTTCCCCAAGGACCGAAACGGAGATGGAGAGTTCCTTGGCCAAGCTTTCCTGTGTATATCCTTTTAGCTTTCTGAATGCACGAATGCGTCTTCCCCATTTATCTGTTTCCATAACCGAACTCCTTCTTTGTCAGGTATTTCGTCCAGAAATTCAGCCAACGGGGCATTAAAAGACGGGTGCTCAATACACGGAGCCACCTCTAATAACGGGATTAATACAAATGCTCTTTCTTGCATTCTTGGATGAGGGATGAGTAGATTCTCTGCTTCGATCGTGTCGTGATTAAAGAGTAAGATATCAAGGTCTATTATCCTCGGACCCCATTTGAACTCCCTTTCCCTTCCAAGGTCGATTTCCACCTGCAAGCACTGATGTAATAGAGTTTCTGGACTTAAACTGGTATGAATTTCGATGACCATGTTCAAAAATTGATCTTGTTCTGTATATCCTACCGGGTCTGTTTCATACAGAGAGGATCGTTTCGTTACCTCTATCTTACCATGACTGCCTAAGATGTTTATGGCTTTTTCTAAATAACCCGCCCTGTCTCCCATATTGGAACCAAGGGAAATATATGCAGTATTCATCCTATCGACTCCTATTAATCTCCACCGCCACCGATCGGTAATGACCAGGAATGGGTGGATCAGGCTTGATTAGTGTGATTTTACAGCTCTTGACAGCGTCGAATGTTTCCAGGATCCGGGAAGAGATATCTTCAGCCACGGCTTCAACCAGATTCCTCGGCTCACCTTCCACAACACTTTTAGTGATGGAATAAATCTCCGCATAGTTTACGGAGTCTTCAAGCTGATCGCTTTGACCGGACTTCCTTAAATCTAAATGCAACTCTACACTAACACGAAAACGTTGTCCAAGCTTGTTCTCCTCCTGGAATACACCGTGATAGCCGTAAAACTCCATTTCGTTCAATAGAATCTTATCCATATCTTTTCTCCTTTCCAACGAGGACATCCATCATTTTTGCCATGCGCGCCATTTCCTTTACATCATGAACACGTACGATGTGGCAGCCTTTTTGAATAC
This sequence comes from Bacillus sp. es.034, assembly GCF_002563655.1. Taxonomy (GTDB): domain Bacteria; phylum Bacillota; class Bacilli; order Bacillales; family Bacillaceae_B; genus Rossellomorea. The sequence continues at coordinate 757,336 of NZ_PDIY01000001.1, forward strand.
CGTAGCAAACTGTAGCCCCCGTCCCTTCCATCCTCTCCTCGACAGGGAGATCAAGGACATGTCCGATGATGGATTTACGTGATGTTCCGAGCAGGACAGGATAGCCAAGGGAGACGATGACATCCAGATGCCTCATCATATCTATGTTCAATTGTACTGTTTTGGCAAAACCAATGCCAGGATCGAGGATGATCTGTTCGTCTTTTACACCCGACCCCTTAGTGATGAAGATGCTTTCCTGCAAATCTTGAATCGCATCCCGTACGAAGTGCTTGTATTCCCGGTTATCCCGGTTATGCATGAGAATGATCGGGGCGCCGGTATCCGCCGCTACCCGTGCCATTTCAGGATCCTTTTTCGCACCCCACACATCATTAATGATACTAGCGCCTGCTTCAACCGCTTCTCTTGCCGTGGCAGCCTTATACGTGTCAATGGAGATGGGTACGTTCACTTCCCGGGAGATCGCTTCAATAATTGGCACAACCCGGGAAATCTCTTCCTCAGCGGGTACGACCTCATGGCCGGGTCGGGTCGATTCACCACCTATATCGATGATGTCTGCACCCATCTCCACCATTTCTTTCGCCCGTTCCACAGCCCGATCCAGCTCATTGAATGAACCGCCGTCTGAAAATGAATCGGGAGTGATATTCAGTATTCCCATGATAAGGGTCTTCCCTGTAAAATCAAGTTCGTATTTTCCGCACTTCACTGCGTCATCCCCCTCTCTTCATTTCCTGTATTGAATTCAAGTGTCGTGTATATTTCGTGTACTGCTCATGAAGCAGCTCAACGAACTTTCCGTGCCGTCCCGGTAACCGTATAGAGTCCATTTTGTTTACCGGTATGATCTCTTGAACGGAATTCGTGAAAAACACTTCATCCGCTTCAATCATTTCCTTTTTTTCATACAACCCGACCTGTACCGGCATATTCAATCGATCGGCAAGAGCCAGGATGAACTGCCTAGTGATTCCGTTTAACATGCCGGTTTCAACCGACGACGTATATAATTCCCCGTCCTTTACCCAGAAGAGGTTGGAGGTGATCCCTTCACAGAGGAACCCTTCTTTTGTCAGAAAGATACCTTCTTTATCCACTGTTGCTCCGATTTCCCTTTTTGCCGCCATATTGTTCAGGTAATGATGGGATTTGAGACGTTCTCCCGTTTCCGGAGTGTTTCTCCTAAGCTTTAGGAACACCCCTTCTTTTTCCTTCAAGGGGACAGAAGGCGGTAACTCCTTTTGAAAAAGAATGACGGTTGCCTCCTCATAAGGAGTCGTCTTCAAGCCGATTTCCCCTGGTCCGCCCGACACGTTGAACCGGCAATACGCATCCGTAAGGTCGTTTTTCTTTAACAGCTCCGAGATGGTCCACCTGATCGTTTCCTCATCCAAGTCGGCTACAATATTTAATTCCTTTAACCCCCTGGAAAGTCTGTTCAGATGATCCTTTAGCAAAAAGGGATGACCGTCATAGGTCCGAAAGGTTTCAAATACTCCCATGCCGTACAAATAGCCGTGATCGAATGGAGAAATGGCCGCTTCTGACTGGTGTACGATGTCCCCGTTTATATATAGATACATGGGTCAGGCCATCCCGACTTTTTTATACGCGTTCAGGAAGTTTAGGAGCAGCCGCTTCCCCTGCTCCGTCATGATGGATTCAGGGTGGAACTGTACCCCCTCCACGGGAAGGTATTTATGTCTGATCGCCATGATCTCTCCCTGTGATGTTTCCGCTGAAATGTCGAAGCAATCCGGAAGGGTCTCCCGTTTCACGATCAGGGAATGATACCTCGTTGCATTGAAAGGATTCGGCATCCCTTCAAATACGGTTTTCCCGTCATGGATCATCGGGGAGACCTTTCCGTGCATCAATCGTTCGGCACGAATGACGTCCCCTCCGAAAACCTGGGCGATTGACTGATGTCCGAGACAGACGCCGAAGATCGGAATCCTCCCGGCAAATGTCCGGATCGCCTCAAGACTTACACCCGCTTCGTTCGGACTGCACGGACCCGGAGAAATCATCAAATAATCCGGGGACAAAGCTTCAATTTCATCGAGGGTGATCTCATCGTTTCGCTTCACTATCAGTTCCTCCCCGAGCTCCCCTAAAAATTGCACAAGATTATAGGTAAATGAATCATAGTTATCGATCATGAGAATCATAGATTTTCTCCTTCCGCCATTGCCTTTGCGACCCAGAGGGCTTTCGCTTTCTTAAGGGATTCCTTGTATTCGTACGCTGGATTGGAATCAATCACCACTCCCGCTCCTGCTTGGATGTGACCTTTTCCTTCTTTTACAAGCATCGTCCGTATGACGATGTTCAATTCCATATCGCCATTGAGACCGATCCAGCCAATGGAGCCTGTGTAAATGCCCCGCCTGACCGGTTCAAGCTTTTCGATGATCTCCATCGTCCTCACTTTGGGCGCACCGGTGATCGTTCCCCCGGGAAAAACGGAGCGAATGACGTCCGCCCCCGTTTTGGTTTCATCCAGTTTGCCCCTGACATTGGATACGATGTGCATGACGTGGGAATATTTTTCGATCACCATGAACTCGTTGACTTCGACTGTCCCGTATTCGCATACCTTCCCCAGGTCATTCCGTTCCAGATCTACAAGCATTACATGCTCGGCTCTCTCTTTTTCATTATGGATCAGTTCCAGGGCAAGTCTCTCATCCTCATCCGCATCCTTCCCTCGGGAGCGGGTGCCTGCAATCGGTCTCGTACTTACTTCCGTTCCTTTCTTCTTCACGAGCAGTTCAGGTGATCCGGAAACAATCTGGAAATCCGGGCTGTGGATATAACTCATATAAGGAGAGGGATTTAATTCCCGAAGCTTTTTATAAACCGCATAGGGCTCTGTTCTCAGATGTTGAGACTGCCGCACAGATAAATTCACCTGAAAGACATCCCCCTGTGAGATATAAGATTGAATTCTTTTCACTGCCTCTGAGAATTCTTCCTCATCCATCGACACTTCAACATCCGCCATATCGTCATTAGGATCCTTCTTCGTTTCATTCATGGATGACAGGGCATTATCCCAGGAGGCTGCCCACTGTGAAAGCTTCGCCTCTGCAATTTCCGACTCTTGCTCGGATAACATCATTGTCCATAAACATCCCTCCTGGTGATCGAAGACCGCCCACTCTTTCAGGTAGTAAAAATAAAGGTCGGGAACCTCCAGATCATCACGTCCCAGCGAAGGAAGTTTCTCGATCTTTCTTGCATAGTCATAACTAAGAAAACCGATCACTCCCCCCTGGAAGTCAGGGAGATCCTCTCTTCTTTCCGTTCGATGGGGGGTCATCCATTTTTCCAATTGAACCAATGGATCTCCATGTATCACTTCAGCTCCAGTGGAGTCTTGTATTCTCAACCCTTCCGGAATACTTTGTAAAATGACGTCAGGTTGCAGTCCAGCCACGCTATATCGACCACCCCGTCCGCTTTCTAACAAAATATGATGTGGTTGATGCTGACTGAGCTGTTCGTATGCTGTGAAAAATTGTTCTTTGGTTGTATGGTTTTTATGAAAATACAGGTGCTGCACGGACCCCTCACACTCCTAATGTTTATCTCCTTTCATGATACATGAACTTCAAGAAGGTTTCATCGTTAAAAAATTGAAATTATGTGCGGGCTGAGAGGTTTTTATACATAAAAAATGGATCCCGAAGCAACGTGCACTTCAGGATCCGGCATCCACATTCTATTCTTCATCAAATTGGTAAAGTGGGGTGCTTAAATAGCGTTCCCCGTTACTAGGGATGATGGCAAGCACTTTTTTACCCTTCCCCAGCTTCTTCGCTACTTCAAGGGCTGCATAAATAGCTGCCCCGGAGGAAATTCCGCCCAGGATCCCTTCTTCTTTTGCCGCTCTTCTTGCGAAGTCAAAAGCTGAATCCTTATCGACCTGTATGACATGGTCATATACATCTGTATCTAAAATATCAGGGATGAATCCGGCACCGATTCCCTGAATTTTATGAGGCCCAGGCTTTCCTCCTGATAACACAGGGGAATCCGAAGGCTCAACTGCGTATAATTCAACCGATGGGTAATGTTTTTTCAACACTTCACCAACGCCTGTTATCGTTCCGCCTGTACCGATACCTGCGATGAAGGCATCAAGCTGATCACCCATTTGTTCCACGATTTCCGGTCCGGTCGTTTCACGATGAACCTTGGGGTTGGCTTCGTTTTTGAATTGCTGCGGCATGAAGAAGCCTTTTTCCTTCGACAGCTCTTCCGCTTTGCGAATGGCGCCATTCATTCCTTCTGAACCCGGTGTTAATACCAGTTCTGCACCGTAGGCTCGTAACAGGTTGCGTCTTTCCATACTCATCGTGTCCGGCATGACGAGCAAAGAACGGTATCCTTTAGCTGCAGCTACCATGGCAAGGCCGATACCCGTGTTTCCGCTTGTCGGCTCAACGATCGTATCTCCGGGTTTGATCGCGCCTGCAGCTTCTCCTGCTTCAATCATGGCCAGGGCGATCCGGTCTTTCACGGAACTGCCCGGATTCATGTATTCTAATTTCAAATAAACATCCGCACTATTCTCGTCCACTAATCGATTCAGTTTTACCACTGGAGTCTGACCTATTAATTCTGAAATTGAATTGGCTACTCTCACCATTCGTTCATCACTCCTAATTCCAAGTAAATTTGTTGGTTTTAATAAAATGTAACAATATTCAATATATTTGTCAACGATATTGCTTTTCTTTACCGGGCACTGCTCCACGACCTACGCCGCGAACTCACACCCTCTTCACTCACCTACATGTATATGCACCTTGCACTTATCCTATGTTTCGTTGAAAGGGTTCGAACTATGTAAAAGGAGCTGACCGAAGCCAGCTCCTTCATTACTCCTGTTTGCCATAAAACCACTCGACGTCCACTTCATCCCAAAAGGATTCAGGCTTTAGCGGTGTTTCGACCTGTTCTAAAGCAATCTGTCTGCGAATTTGAGACTTTACTTCCTTGAACGAAAAATCCCTCTCCTTCAGGATACCGTCCACATAATAAATCACATAGTCTGTATCCTGTTGAATCGGTGATGTCCATTCACCCTGTGACAACGGTTCTACCTCTGACTTCGCTTCCGGAGAAAGAATATCCCCATCAATGGGAACATACCCAATGTCCCCTCCTAAATGTGCGCTTTGCTCATCGGTAGACCGTTCCATGGCCAAGGCTTCAAAGTTAGAGCCGCCATCAAGTTCCTTCAGAACCTGCTCGGCTTCTGTTTGATCCGCTACCTTTAACTGCTTCAGCTTATACATTTTAGGAATTGAATACTGGTCCTCATTCTGAGCATAGAATTTCTTCATCTCTTTTTCAGGAACCTGAACGTCCTTCGTGAGGAGCTCCTCTAATAATAATTCAGATTTGATCTGCTTTTTCAGCGTATCTTCATCTTCAAGATTCTCTTCATCATAGGCATTATAAACGGATTGAATAAGGTAGTATTCCTGTTCTACTTCTTTATTGGAAACAGAAATATCGTATTTCTTCGCCAGGTGGTCGATCACTTTTTGATTGACCATGCTCCTCAGTTCTTCTTTGCCATGTTGCTGCTCCAGTGCATATAACCAATCCTCACGGGTCACAGATTCCCCGCCAACCGATGCCACTACTTCCGGAGTACCGACTTTCCCTGAGGACCAGTTCCACACAAGCGTGATCAGATTCGTGACAAGCAGTACCCCGATGATCACCATGAGTACAGACCGTTTAATTCTCATTTCTCCCATTCTCCCTGGATATCATTTATTCCTTAGCGCTTGCTTTCAGTTCTTCTAATTCTTCTTTAGAAAATATATAGGATTCATTACAGAAGTGACAGCTTGCTTCCGCACTGCCGTCTTCATCGATCATCTCTTGAATTTCCTGTTCCCCTAAGCTGATGATGGCATTCGAGAAACGCTCTTTATTGCATTGGCACTTAAATGCCACCGGAAGTGTTTCAAGTACTTTGACTTCCCCTTTTCCAAGTACTTCTTCCAATACTTCTTCAGGACTAAGGCCTTTTTCGATCAATTTAGAGATTGGAGGGATTTTCGCCAGACGTTCCTCAATCTTTGTAATCGTCTCATCCTCTGTACCAGGCATAAGCTGGAGGATGAATCCTCCTGCAGCAAGAATCGAGTTGTCTGGATTGACCAGCACTCCGACACCTACAGAAGAAGGCACTTGTTCTGACGTGACGAAATAATAGGTGAAGTCTTCCCCAAGTTCTCCTGATACAATGGGAACCTGACCAGAGAAATGATCTCTCATACCGATATCCTTCACAATCGATAATGTACCTTCAGTACCAACTGCACGGCGGACATCAAGCTTTCCGTGCTCATTCAAATCAAAGTGGACATGGGGATTGGTCACATATCCTCTGACCTCACCTTTCGCATTACTGTCCACAAGGATGGCTCCGATCGGACCGCCGCCTTCTACTTTGATCGTCAATTTATTTTCACCTTTAAGCATAGCCCCCATCATCACACCGGCACTGATGCTTCGACCAAGTGCTGCAGATGCAGTCGGCCATGTCCCATGTCTTCTTTGTGCTTCCCCTACTGTATCCGTACTTTTGACAGCATACGCACGTACTTGGCCGTCATAGGCTAACGCCTTTACTAAATAGTCACTCATGGTTGTAGCTCCTTTCACTCTAGTTCATGTTTCTCTTATAGATTAATTTTAGCCCTTTTAACGTTAGGAAGGGATCTACTACGTCAATGCTATTGGATTCTTTCGAAATCAGCGTGGCTAATCCTCCCGTTGCAATGACCGTTGGTTCCTTCTTACTTTGTGCTTTCATTCTTTGAACGATACCTTCGACTTGTCCGACATATCCATAAAGAATACCCGCCTGCATAGCTGTGACGGTATTCTTACCGATGATCTGTTCCGGACGGGCGATTTCGATCCTTGGCAGTTTGGCCGCCTTCGAGTACAAGGCCTCCGTTGATATCCCTATTCCCGGGGCGATCGCACCACCCATATATTGTCGTTCTTCATTGATATAGCAATACGTCGTCGCTGTACCGAAGTCAACGATGATAAGCGGGCCGCCGTATTCGTGAATGCCAGCGACTGCATTGACGATCCGGTCCGCTCCGACTTCCCTTGGATTTTCGTACTTGATGTTCAAGCCTGTCTTAATCCCGGGTCCAACGACAAGCGGAGTAATATGAAAATACTTCTCGCACATGCGTTCCAAACTGAACATGATTGGAGGGACAACAGAAGAAATGATGATTCCGTCAATTTCCTCAAACGTCAGATTCACATGCTCAAATAGATTCTTTACAAGCATGCCAAACTCATCTTCCGTTTTATGTCGATTCGTTTCAGCTCTCCAATGATATTTTAAATGGTCATTTTCATACACACCAAACACAATATTGGTATTCCCTACATCCATTACAAAAATCAATATCCTCACCTACTAAGCCAATTGTTTTCACACTGCCAACATCATACCATAATTTATTTAGAATAGGTACAAAAGCGCAAGGGCTATGCCGGGACAAGCATATGATTCAGTAATCAAAAAAAGGATGCACCCATCAAATGGGTGCATCCTTCTCTATTAAGTGCGATCTGAGTTAGAGTCGTCTTCTTTGGAAGTCGTGTCTTCTACAATCGCAGTGTCTTCATTTTTCTTCTGGATGTTCACCTTCACGTCACTGTTGTCCTGATCGGATTCATAAGTGCGTTCAGGCAATTTGCCGTGATCCATTAGAGACTTGATTTGCGCTGCGTCTAATGTTTCTATATCTAATAAAGTTTTGGCAATGAGTTCAAGCTTGTCACGGTTCTCAGTAAGAATTCGCTTCGCTCTCTCATAGCTTTCTTTAATAAGACGCTGCATTTCTAAGTCAATTTCATACGCGATGGCATCTGAATAGTTTTGTTCACTATTGATGTCGCGTCCAAGGAACACTTGACCACCTTGGGATTGACCGAACTGAAGTGGTCCGAGCTTATCACTCATACCATATTCAGTGACCATTTTACGGGCGATTCCAGTTGCACGTTGGAAGTCATTGTGTGCACCGGTGGATACATCGCCAAAGATGATTTCCTCTGCCACACGACCACCAAGTAATCCGGTAATCTTGTCAAGAAGCTCAGGCTTCGTCATGAAGTAACGATCTTCTTTAGGAAGCATGACAGCGTAGCCGCCAGCCTGCCCACGAGGAACGATGGTTACTTTATGTACCATGTCAGCTTCATCAAGGACTAATCCGATCACGGTGTGACCCGCTTCGTGGAATGCCACGATTTTACGTTCTTTTTCAGATATGACTTTGCTCTTCTTGGCAGGACCTGCAATGACACGGTCCGTTGCTTCGTCGATATCGCGCATATCAATTTTCTTCTTATCTTCACGAGCCGCTACAAGTGCCGCTTCGTTCAGAAGGTTTTCCAAATCGGCTCCTGAGAAGCCTGGTGTTCTCATGGCAATTGCTTTTAGATCCACTGAATCATCAAGCGGTTTGTTATGAGAATGTACTTTAAGGACAGCTTCACGACCTTTTAAGTCTGGACGATCTACTGTGATTTGACGGTCGAAACGTCCTGGACGCAATAATGCTGGATCCAGAATGTCTGGTCTGTTCGTTGCAGCAACGATGATGATTCCTTCGTTCGCTCCGAAACCATCCATCTCAACAAGTAACTGGTTCAGGGTTTGCTCACGCTCATCGTGACCTCCGCCCAATCCTGCTCCACGCTGACGACCGACTGCATCAATCTCATCAATGAAGATGATACAAGGCGCGTTCTTCTTCGCATTTTCAAATAAATCACGTACACGAGATGCACCGACACCGACAAACATCTCAACGAAGTCGGAACCACTGATTGAGAAGAATGGAACTCCCGCTTCTCCAGCTACCGCTCGTGCAAGTAAGGTTTTACCTGTACCAGGAGGTCCCACTAGAAGGACACCCTTCGGAATGCGGGCACCCACTTCAGAGAACTTGCGTGGATCCTTTAAGAATTCCACTACCTCTACAAGCTCCTGCTTTTCTTCATCTGCGCCCGCTACATCTTTAAAGCGGACTTTCTTCTTCTCTTCACTGTAAAGCTTTGCCTTACTCTTACCGAAGTTCATGACACGGCTTCCGCCGCCTTGAGCTTGGTTAAGTAAGAAGAAGAACAGAATGAAGATGATGACAAACGGAATGATGGTTGTGAAGAAAGATACCCAGCCGCTAGTTTCCTTGGCCTGTAATACTTCCACATCGATGCCTTGCTCCGATGCCGCAGTATTGATCTTATCCATCAGCTTTCCATCTGTGGTAAGGACATAGGTCAAGAAGTACTCTCCTTCTTTAGCCCCTTCCATTTGCCCTTTTACTTCATAAACACCTCTGCCAGGCTGAATTGAAAAAGAAGAAACATCTCCGTCTTCAAGGTTATTAATAAATGTACTGTACTCGATATTTTTGGTTGGCTCGTTGTTGTTACTGAAATAACTCACCACACCTATAATCACTAAAAAGACTAGTAAATAGAATATGGTGTTTCGAAAGATCCGGTTCATCCCTTACCTCCTCCCACGGGTAAACAAACTAAGTAAAATAGTATCATAGAAAATCATGGCATTACAACAAATTGCACTTACAAGATTCCTCTTTAGAATATACTTATTCTCCAGTTGTATACACTCTTGGTTTTAAAACACCGATATACGGCAGATTACGATATCTTTCAGCGTAATCGAGACCATATCCGACCACGAACTCGTCAGGGACAATGAAGCCCACGTAGTCCGCTTTGATATCTGCTTTACGACCGGTTGGTTTGTCCAACAGAGTCACAATGCTGATCGATTTTGCCTTACGATAGCGGAAAAGCTCCACCAGATAGCTTAATGTCAATCCGCTGTCGATGATATCTTCAATGATGAGGATATCGCGGCCTTCCACCTTTGTATCTAAATCTTTCACAATCTTTACTTCTCCTGAAGAGACAGTAGAGTTCCCGTAGCTGGATACATCCATGAAATCCATTTCCATATGCGTATCCATGCGCTTGCAAAGGTCAGCCATGAAGGGCATCGCACCTTTTAGAACGCCAATTGCCAAAGGAAAACGATCTTGATATTCCTCTGTTAATTGTCCACCTAATGCTTTGATCTTTTCTTGAAGTTCTTCTTCTGAAATTAACACTTTCTCAATATCTTGGTTTAACAATGTTCAACTGCCTCCTAGAAGATGATTGCTTGTAAATTGTAGTACTAAACTATTTTCCTGCTCTTCTCCCAAATCGTAAATAGACTTCTTCATTCCCGGAACCCAGAGTATATGTTGTTCAGCGTCCACTACAACCGGCCACTCCTCACGAAGGTGAGCGGGAAGCTTATGATCGATAAAGAGGGTTTTCAGCTTCTTGGAGCCTTCCATCCCCTTCACTTTCATTCTATCCTCTTTTCTTCTCGTTCGCACGTAAAGAGGGAGGGACACAGCGCTTGGATCAAGATAGATCACATCACTGGTACAGTCCGGGGTGTGCGGGGAAGAATAGAGATGAAACTGATATTCACCTTGGATGTCCAGCCCCTTATCAACCTGCAGCTCATAACAATATGGAACCTCGGTCATGGCTAATTCTCCAAAGTGAAAATAGCATGTATGATACGCACGTGTTACCTTAAGCCCCTTTGGTAAGTCTATGCTGGCATTCGGCGCTTTTCCTTTTAAAATACCCAATACATCGTAAATATGTATAGACGATAAGGAAGATGGTCTTAGTTTGTAAAGATAGTTTAATATTAGATTAATCCCTCTTCTTTGTAAAGGCTGAGCCATTGCAAGAAAACCATCGATATGTATGGAGGAGTAATCCCCGGTGTTATTCCATACCTTATTCAACTTTTCCTTTGTTAATTCCTCTAAATATGCCTCATCTTCTGCCAATTCTTCACTGAATCGTTGGAATTGAAGATGGACGTGAGGGTTTTCCTGTTTTAAGAATGGAAGGATTCTCTTTCTAAACCGATTCCTTGTATAAACTTCCTTTTGGTTACTGGGATCTCTTCGCGGCTCCAGTTCATGCCTTTCACAATAGTTTTCAATCTCCATTTTTGTCACAGAGAGGAACGGCCGGATAATGTCACCTTCAGCGAATGACCGTTTCAGGGGTATGCCGGCTCTACTCGCCCCCGATGCCCCTCTTGTCAATTTCATCAGGATGGTTTCGACTTGATCATCCCCGTGATGCCCCAGGGCAAGCTTAGTGGCTGACATCTCTCTCATGACACCCTCCAGAAACCCATAACGGATCTTCCGGGCCATATCCTGCATACTTCCATTGACGGCTTCGATTTCCTTCGAAACATCCACTCTTTCTCTGTAAAAGGGGATATTCCACTTGTGACAGAAATCCCGGACAAACTGAAGCTCCCGAAAGGATTCGTCCCCCCTGAACATGTGATCAAGGTGGGCCGCCGCCACTTCTACTCCTAACTCTCCTTTGTTCGAGTCAAGAAAGTGCAGCAGTGCCAGGGAATCAGGACCGCCTGATACTGCTACCAGAATGCGGTCGCCCTTTTGGATGAGCCCGTGATCTTGAATGAATCGTTTTGTCGTATGCTCTAACATTGTGCTTCCTCTTCCTACAACCATTTTCCCCATTGTATCAATTTCTACCGGTTTCTCACACCGTTATGCTACAACAATTCTCCATAAATATACAAAGCGTACAGGAGCGATACAATGATCACGACAAGCACAGTCTCCAGAAAGTGACTTGTATTTTTATTCCGCTGATTTTGATATCTGCTTGGGTGGGGGGAAGATGCTCTTACAGTAGAACTTTGCGGAACGGATTTTTGGGCCTTCGGTTTAGGTTTAGGCTGCTGCACCGGCTGGGCATGAGAAAGTCCATGTAAAAGACTCTCTCTCATTTCATTGGCAGATTGAAATTTACCTTCGAGGGAAGCAAGGATCGTCCCTGCAAACTTGTTCAGCTGGTCCTTGGCATCCACAGCCTGCCTCAGTTGTTTTATATTCCCTTCCCCAGTCTTGGTGAAACGCGTTGGGTAGGCCAAATTGATAAGAATCATCCCTACTGAAAAAAGATCATAGGAAGGTTCAGCCCTCCTGGATCCCCCGATCCAATATCCCCTATCAAAAAACTCGGTAAACTCCTTGATCGCCCGGCCATTAATGGTCGTCCCACCAACGTCAATACAGCGAATTCTGTAAGGAGGACCCGTCACAATTAAGTTTTCAGGCTTTAAATCCCCAAATACCCATCCTTCCTTATGAATCCGCTCCAAGTCTGTCAGGAGCTGAGCAACGAGGACACCCGTCCAGGAGAATCCCTTCGATTGAACAAATGACAAGAGATCGGTTCCCTGTATATATTCCATCACGTAGAAATGGATTTTTTGACCCCTTACCTCCCAATCGTCCACATCAAGAAGCTTGGGCCCAAGGGGGGAACCTTGGACCTTTGAGAAAGCTTTTAAGACATTGACTTCAGATGTAATCGACACATTGCTATCACTCATTTTTAACGCCTGGTATCCAGAGGACCCTTGCACAAGATAGACAATCCCGTTCGCTCCGTACCCCAATTCTTTTACAATCGTATAGATATGTTTATACCACTTACCTCTTATAACTGTTCCAGGGGGGAAACTAAATGGTTTCTTCGAAGTATTGTTCATCATCGCCACGAGAGAGCAATCCCCTTAATGAACGTTTTTTCTTAAAGTGTGTGATGGCTTCGGAGATCGCCGGTCCGGTTGGAGTGATTCCGCCTGGAGACAATTTAGAGAAAATACTCGTCAGTGTTTCGAGTCTTGGTGTCCAATCCAGCAATTTTTCGACATCTTGTCGTTTCCCGGGAAATACAAACACAGAAAACTTGTTATCACCCATCCGTGCATTTAAGCTTAATGATAGATCCAGCAACGCTTCTTTAACCGTCGGAAGCTTATGCTTCATACTTGCAGACGTATCTACAAGAATCAACACTTCCATATCGACGGATTCACCCAGTTCATCCACTACTTCCATAACTTCTCCACGCTGTTCGGGAGGAAGTTCTTCCATGGAGGCGGATTTCCCGAGGATTTGTTTCAACTCTTTATTCACAACTCCCTGCAAGGTCTGTGTCATGGCTTTACGCGTGACCATCTGTACCGTTTGAGAAAGCTGTTGTGCATATACAATCTGGCTCACCCCACCCCCCGATAGAGCAATCCCTTCAATTTCCTGCATTCCATTATCATCTATGACATCATTGTCAATCACACCAATTACATTGACCGAGATTCCCTGCTCCTTGGCAAGGGCTGCCATCGCAATTGGATCTTCTCCTTGATTCGAGCAACCATCCGTAATTAAAAGAATTTGACGAAGTGTACCTGGCTTCATCAGAATCCCCTCCTCATTCTAAAGTTGATATCATCTTCGCCGAATAAGGAGGGATTTATACTCTAGTTAACTATTTTAAAGGGTGCGGACCCTAGGAAATTTTATCTTTCGCCTTCGTTTTTTGCATAGGGATGGATGACCACTTCGGTATGTTATGCTTGATTTTCGACACCACGATGGTCATATCATCTTCTATTAATCCGGAGCTCGACCGGATTACCTCCTCCATTAGAATGTCTGCCACTTCCTGTGGATCATCGGTTTCGAGTTCCTTTATTTTTCTCTTCATCCACAGATCATAATTTTCCACATGCTTCGGCCCCTCAAAGGCACCGTCACTCATCATGATAAGAAGATCTCCTGCTTTCAATTGTTCCGAGACGACATCGACATCGAAGTCCTGCTGAAGCATCCCCATCGGTAAGTTACTGGCTTCCACCTTGAGGATTTTATCTCCCCGCTTAATGAAGCTTGGGGTCGAACCTATTTTTAAGAACCTCGAAGACGCATTTTGCAGGTCGATCATGGCTAAATCCAGTGTGGAGAAAATTTCATCATTCGTTCTGAGGGAGAGAATCGAATTGATGGACTTGATCGCCACCTCTTCTTCGATCCCCGACTCGAGGATCTTTTTCAATAGTCTCAGTGTTTCATTGCTTTCGTAATGGGCCCGTTCACCGTTCCCCATCCCGTCACTGATCGCAACGGCATACTTCCCCCTTCCCAATTCAATCATGGAGTAACTATCTCCTGAAACCAGTCCTCCTCCTTTTGCTGCATGGGATGCACCTGTATCGACGACAAATTTCTTTGCAGATTGAAAGGTTACATGACACTGACCATTCGGAAATTGAGCGCACTCCTCCTTTTGTACGACGATGTTTTCACCTAGAATATCCGATAACATGGGAGCGATGAGCTTTTCCCCCTGTCCGTGACCTCCGCAATAAGGCATGGTCATATCAATATCGACATTTCCCTGCTCCAGATTATAGATTTCAATGTTTTCGATCTCGATCCCGAACTCTCCGATACTTGCCAGGATCTGCTCTTCCTGAATATGATGATTCTCCCTTTCTCTCTGGATTTCTTTCGCGAAATTCCCCATGACTTCAGATACACCAAGCAACTGGTCAGCCACAAGCTTCCTGCTTTCCTGAACCTGTTTCTTCAATTTCAGATTGGCCTGATAGAAAGTGAGCTCCTGATAGATCGTATCCTTCAGCTTCTTTTCTCTCGTACAATGCTTCTCTACTTCTCTTGCAAGTTTCGGGGAAAGGGGCACCCTTCCCTGATCGTACTCAGTCATCACATCTTTCATGAGATTATAGGTTTTATCAAAATTCCGCGCCCAGCACTGATCCTTCTTAAAGCAGGTTTGACACGTCTTCTCGGTGACATTGCTGAGAAAATAGTCAAACTCTTTATCTTCCTCCTCTTCAAACCGGTCTTCTATTTGTTGAAAGCTGTTCGAAAGAGCCTGGAACACTGACGAGAATTGGGTGACCCGGTGAGCGGTCACATCCCTCACCCGGCGCATATACCCTTGTTGGTCCTGCTGATATTCAGCTGTCCCCGGTATGTGCCTCGCAATTTTAGAGGTTAAACTTTGAGGGGTGAGAAATAGAAGTAATATCGCTACCCCCGATTCATAAAGAGTTTTCGTAATAACTGTATCCGTATCCCCGTACATGCCCATTAGTAATGTAGCAATTAACAAACCGATTGCCGCTCCGAATTTCTTCCCTTCTTTCATGAGTCCGCCCAGAAGTCCCGAAAAAGCAAGCAAGCTCATTTGATAAAAGCTTGAAACGTTGGCTAAACTGAAGACGAGGCCAGTCACGACCCCTACCGTCGATCCCACTGTGGCCCCTGCAATAAAGGAAAACAGCAGTACCAGATATCTTGATAACACATGTTCTACAGACAGATTGTATACTGACCATCCGATCGTTCCCGTCATGATCGAGGCCAGAAGGATGATCAAGCTCACTACTTCTTCTGTTTTCAGTGATTTCCTTCTGCGCTGAACCGTGACAAGGGGGACGCTCTGGATGAAGATATAGGTTAAGAGAAACGCCAGGCTTGCTTCAATTACCGCCATGACCCCGTTGTAGATCGTCAAGGCCTGTCCCTGTTGGATATAATCGAATCCAAGCTTTGCAGCCATCACCGTAAAGAACACATAGAAGGCAACAACCCTCACATTATTCTTGTGATATTTCTGCGATAATCGATACGTTAACAGGAATAATACCGCACTGACAAACGTATAACTGATACTAGGAATGGATAAGGTGAGCGCTCCTGCCAGCAACCCCATGAGTGCGATCGGTGACTTCTCCCTCCGGATGATATAAACCGACGCAAAGAATGGCAGAGCAAAAGGTGTCAGATGTGAAAGGATTAAAGCTCTTCCGAGGAGAAACCCGATAACGAATAGAGCAGCCCCCTTTTCTACGAATAACCACTCAAGCTTTGAATAAATGGACCGGATCCCCTTGGACAGTTCCACCCTCGTGTGTTCAATGTCTACGTTCTGAACTGGTTCGATGATCGACTGATCGACTTTCCCCATGTATGAAACACTCCCCATTTCTTTTTTTGTTCAGTATAAAGGGTACAAGCGCAAAACTTTGTCAAAATGAGGGAATGCATTCCAAGAATGTTTCGACGTCTTTCTATGGTATCCGGTAAAATATTCAGAATATTCACGAGTCACCCTCTTTTATTCCCGTGTTTTTTCTTTCCCATTCCTTACGTATCGTTGCTTAAGGGAATTTTGACAATTTCTTTATGATTGTATATTGACAAGATAATTCTTTCTAGGTATCATAGTTTTTGTGCCAAAAAGGCGCATATCCATATGGCGGTGTAGCTCAGCTGGCTAGAGCGTACGGTTCATACCCGTGAGGTCGGGGGTTCGATCCCCTCCGCCGCTACCATATTGTGTCGGCCCGTTGGTCAAGCGGTTAAGACACCGCCCTTTCACGGCGGTAACACGGGTTCGAATCCCGTACGGGTCATAGAAAAAAGACTATCATGATGATAGTCTTTTTTGTTTACTCTATTTTCCCGTCAAACCTTTTCGGCAGATACCAATTCTTCGATCTGCTCTAGGTGGTGCTTATCATGACCGATGAAGTCTTCAAAAAATTCTTCCAGGGTGAAGCTTTGATCCCCGACTTTGAACGATTGCCCGAAATCATCTTCCGCTACGTTTTTTACATAAGTGATCATCAGATCCCTTGTTCTGATCCCTTCTTCGATTAAATCTTCCTGGTTCACTACGCGATGGGCATAATCTTCTGCTTCTCCATTAAATTTCTCAAAATCAGGAAAGGGTGGGAGTTCTGCTCGTTCTCCAACATGAGGGAGAATCTCCTGTAAAGAATATTGATCCCATTTAATGATATGGGCTATATTGGCAGCGATCGACCATTTATCTTCCTCCATGGGCATTAACCATTCAACTTCACTTAGCAGCTTCAGTTCCTCCAACCACATCTTAAATGACTCATAATGATCGATAATCTGTTCGCATTTCATCCATCCTGCCCCCACTCACGATATTTATCTCTACCTATTCGATAAGAGCAGGTGATTTTCCTGTGTTGATGTCTATCAATAATATAAAAAACAGGCATACCCATCATAATGGGTATGCCTGTTTTCCGTTCACAACCTGCTATATGGGTTAATAGACAGCAAGTTAACCTTTTTTCGCCCCTTTTCCACCACGACGAGACTCGGTATTTTTCTTTAAAGATGATAAACGATCTTCACTGTCTTTCAAGAAACGTGCCATCTTTTGTTCGAAACTTTCTTTAGTACGAGTGTCGCTCGGTTTATTATTACTACGCGGGCGCTGAGGACGCTGAGGGCGCTGCGGGCGTTGTGGTTGATCTTTCGCTTTACGGATGGATAAACCGATCTTTCCATCTTTCTCAACATTAATAACTTTAACCGTTACTTCGTCGCCGACTTTAAGGTGTTCGTTAATATCCTTAACATAGTTGTCTGCAACTTCACTAATGTGAACTAAACCAGTTGAACCTTCCGATAATTCCACGAACGCTCCAAAATTTGTAATACCTGTTACCTTACCCTGTAACTTGCTGCCTACTTCGATTGACATAAAAGAAATGCTCCTCCTTAAAATTATAAAAGATAAACCTTACTATATATTATAGCCAATTAAAAAAAAGAGTGTCAATAAGACACCTCTTCTTCTTTCTCTTTATCTGGTTCAGGTATGTTGAAAATAATCTCACCTTCATCTGATAAAAAGTAATCCCGGCGCGCGAGTTTGGCTATATATTCATCATCGTTAAGCTTCACAATCTCTTCTTCCAAGGCTGATTGCTTATCTTTCAGGTCTTCTAACTTTTTTTCCAATTGTGCTTTTTCCGTTTGTTTATCTTCTAAAACCTGGGCTCTGGAAATGAGGGTCGAGATTAAAAATCCACTAATTGCCAACACTAAAACAAAGAAAACTGCTAATCGACGGACCAAACGCTTTTTTCTCTTAGAAGAAGATTTATGCATATGCTCCTGATGGCGGACATATTCATTTTCCATTGGTGTCACGTTTTTTCTCATTTCCAAACCTCCTTTACAATATGGAGTGGCAAAGCCATAAGCCCTATTCTTTATCTTTAGGTTTCTTTTTGAACTTTTCTACCACTCTATATACTTTTTTGATGTACGCTTTAAAAATTCCTGCTACTTTATTATATAACTTCTCGACTCTTTTTGTAAGATTTTTCGGCAATAAATTCCAAATACCCTTCAATATCCACCATATTGGTGTGATTACGAGCTTAATCGCCCATTGCATCACTTTCATGATCACCTTTAAAAGGAATAATATGACGGATAAGAGCCCTTTTCCTATAGATAATACAATCGTGATCAGAAGCACAATCAACCATTTTATCGGTGAATAAATCAATCTTTTCACCATTTTCACTCCGAAATTATACAGGGAGATAAAAAACAATATCAGGCGTTCCAGGAACGCCAAATAATGCTGCTTAATCAACGCCTGGTAAGCGGCAAAACCGCATAAGAGCGCAATGAAAATATAAAAGCGGATCTCACCGAAATTCACGACGAATAAAATATAAAAAATCGCCAGTGCCTGTAAAACCCAAAACATGATGTCATTGATGAAGACAAGCCATCGTTTTCTCTCGGACCGGTGTAAGAACCGGGAATACGTGTCCAACGTCATACCAAATAGTGCCCCCATGCCGATCATGGAGAGCATGGTATAGAACTGGGTCGAGAGGGTCATCGAAACAGCTTGCTAAAGAAGCCTTTAGCCTTCTCCCCGTTTTGTTCATCCAGGTAGACGAGATCGAACACCTTTCCTTTTATCGAGACGATGCCTTTATCCACATCCAGATTTTTCATTTGAAGATTCTGGCCCCTGACGGAGAGGAATCCCATGACGGTTTCAAGGAGGAACTCTTCGTTATCGAAGCTTTCCACTTGCTTCACTCCTGTAATATCGAGGAGCTTGCGGCCCCTCATCATCACGTCATGTTCCTGAAAGGTCGTTTTATCTTTGTTTCCATCATATTGATTCATATCCATCCCTCACATTCCCATAGTACAAGCTTTGTAACTATGTTTATGTGTATAGGGGAAAAATAGAACCAAATAACGGTCCAAATGCTATGTAATCCCTTACTCCGTTTCTTCGACCCTTTCCTCTGAAAGGACGGAATAAAGCCCGCTCGCTTCTTCTTTTTTCGTTGTTTCAAGAAGCCTTTCAATCTTTACCCTCATAATTCTCTGGCCAAACCTTACGCTTAATTCATCCCCGACTTTTACATTAGAGCTTGCTTTAGCCTGCTGTCCATTCACGGTGATACGTCCCTGGTCGGCAATCTCTTTCGCCAGTGTCCTTCTTTTAATGAGTCTGGATACTTTTAAAAATTTATCTAATCTCATGGATACCATTGTACATTTCCCCTTATTCGATATTCATCTTTTTCGCTTCGTTCCAAAATCCGTCCAACTCTTCCAATGTAAAGTCTTCAAAATTCTTACCCGATTTCTTTACTTGTTCTTCCACATAGGAAAACCTGCGGTAAAACTTCGTGTTCGTCATGGCTAATGCTTCCTCAGGGAGAATCTTATAAAATCTGGCCACATTGATCAGAGCGAATAACACATCTCCAAATTCTTTTTTCATGTCGTGTTCACTATTATTCTCGACTTCTCTTTCAAATTCCTTTAATTCTTCCCATACTTTTTCCCATGCCCCTTTAGGGTCTGCCCAGTCAAAGCCTGATTTCGCGGCTTTTTTCTGGTATTCATATGCCTTCATGAGAGCAGGCATGCCTTTAGCCACGTTCTTGAGGATCGGCTCCGTCCCGCTCTCCTTTTCACGGCTTTTGATTTCCTCCCAGTTTGCTTTCACCTGTTCCGAGTTTTCCACTTGAACGGTTCCAAATACATGAGGATGTCTCCGGACCATCTTGGAGGCCAGGCCTTCGATTACTTCTTCCATGGTGAACATGCCCTCATCCTCCCCTATTTGTGCATGGAGCATGATTTGAAGGAGGACATCCCCCATCTCTTCGATCATATGATCAATATCTTCTTCCTCGATGGCTTCCAGTAGCTCATATGTTTCCTCGAGAAGATATTTCTTGAGTGAGTGGTGGGTTTGTTCTTTGTCCCATGGGCAGCCATTCGGTCCCCGAAGCGTCGAGATGATTTCCCTTAATGTCGCAAATTGCTTAAAGGTGGATTCCATTTCTTTCACAGCCGGCACATAGAGGCTTGTCAAATTACTCAGGTCGGCAACCCGATCAAGCTCCACCAGTGGGATCCGCTCCACCTTTTCTTCCCTGCTTCCGGCAGCCGTTACAAGGGAGACCTCATAATCATATGGATAAAGCTCCATCAGAGTGAGCTTCACTTCAGAAGCAATGAAGGCATCATACACCTGCCCGATGATGAGCTGCTGGTTCATATGGATATCATGAATCTTTAAGCTGGTACCATCGAGAAGCTGGAACCCATCGATCGGATCCGCTCCCACAGAAGCAAACAGAGCATCGATGAAGCTCTGTCCCCCACCGATTTCCACGTGGATCTTTCCTTCTTTATGTAGGTCCAACAGCATTTGGACAGCCTTTTCTGCGACCAATGGGTGACCAGGAACGGCATAGACAAGGGAATGTTCTTCTGATGCCGTGATGAGGTCTTGAACAATCTCTTCATATACGAGATCGAATTGATCATGTTTTTCATAGACAGCATCGAACGAATGATAGGTGATCCCCTCTGCTGCTAAATCCTTTACGACAGGATGCTGATCCGTCCTCAAGTAAAGGTGTGAACTGTTCTTAATCCTCCTATATACACCCAATGGCAGCTGTTCCATATCTCCTGCGCCTAACCCGACTATCGTTATCGTATTCATGTTAATCTCCTCGCTACTTATTATTCGGCTGAACTTTATTCATCAACCACAACCATTTACTCCCAAATGGCAAGAAACTGATGTCATCTCTTGAGAGGACATTGCCTCTTAAAAACACGATCAAAAAAATGAGGCCGCCGATGCAAACGCCTCCTATTGAAAAAAGGACGGAAAGCGGACGTCCGGGCATTCCATTATCGAGAAGTGTATCATATATCCACAACAGTCCCTGTAATCCAATCGTCATGGCCGCTCCGCTCAGCAGTAAAGTTTTATAAAAAGAGAAGGGAAAGAAACGGATCGGAAACCATTTTCGAAGCTTTACCACCATCATGATGGCAATGATACTTAAAGAGCCTACCGTCGAGATCGATGCCCCCATGACTCCCATCACCGGGATGAGACAGGCATTGCCCAGGTATTTTGCTAAAATCCCGACAACGATACAGAATGCCGGGTAATAAATCCTCCCGATTCCTTGAAAAATGCCTGCAAACGTCAAAATGAGGCAACTGAAGAAAATCGATAAGCAGAAGACAGCAATAACCCTGGAACCGAGGGCATTCTCAAAAAGCATCGTATTGGTCGGCACCATGATATTGATGATTCCCAGTGTGGCAGCGAATCCGATGGTAATGCTAATCTTAAGGGAAAGCTGACTGTACTCCCTCACTAAAGATTCTCTACTTTTGAGATAGGCATTTGTCACCAATGGAACGATGGTCAGTGAGATCGATGTAGCCACTACCGTCCCAAGCTGGACAAAGGGTTGTCCCCGGTCATAAATCCCCTTCCACGTTTTCGCGCTTTCCGCTTCCATCCCAGATGAGAGAAGAAGGGAGTATACATTTAATGAATCAACAAATTGGAGTAAGACGAGCAACATGGCACTTACACAGATAGCTGTTCCATTCTTGAATAACCGGGACCAGATCTGTATGTAATCGGCAGGAAGGGAAAGGTATTTCCGTGAAAACAGCTTTTCCCTGCGTGCAGTAAGGAAAGTAAGAAGAACAAGAAGTCCGCCCAGACCACCAGTAATCGACCCGAACAACGCTCCTTTCCCTGTCATATATAAGGAGTACCCTTGGGTAACCAAAATGCTCGAAAAGATCAGAATCGTCGTCACCCTGATCGCTTGTTCCGTCACTTGAGAAACTGCCGTCGGTACCATATCTTCTTTCCCTTGATAATATCCCCTGATGACAGAGAGGGGAGCTAATAAAAGGAACGATAAAGAAATCACTTGAAGTAACGGCTTTAAAAGGGGATCTCCCATCCAGCGTGCGATCACACCTGCCCCGAAGTAGACGAGGATAAACCAGGAAAAACCAACGAAACAAAGGAATAAAAAGGAGGTGACGGCCACTCTCTTTGCGCCTTCTTCATCCTCTCCTTCTAATTTTTCTGCTACCATCTTTGAAATGATGACAGGGAATCCATAGGTGGATAGAGCGATGGCAATCCCGTAGAATGGATACACCTGCTGATAGATATAAAACCCGATATCTCCAACAATATTTTGAAAAGGGACCCGATAAACAGCACTTAATACTTTGGTTATCAATGCCGCAATCGTTAATACCATGGCCCCTTTCAAAAATCGACTGGAAGAGTACTTCTGACTCAACCCAATTTCCTGCCTTTCTGTACCTCTTACTTCAAATCTTAACAGACCGAAGAAAAAATCATTTATATACTGGTCATTTTACCATAAAGGGTTGTGTGTTTTCTCGAATGGGGATGACGGCAAAAAAAAGAAGAGCGGCTATTTGCCACTCCTTTACGTTATGACTCCATTTGTCTTGCTAAAAAGCCAGCTGCCGTTTCTACTGCCTTTTGTTCCACTTCGCCTACTGTACGGTCCTTTGAGAAAATCGCAACAGCACCAATCGGATCTCCATTTGCGACAATCGGAGCAATCGTATAGGAAGCAAGATCCTCACCGTGTCCTTCAACAAGCTCAGCTTGTCCCTGTTGAGTGTGTAATAGAGACGTGCGGTCATCCATTACCTTCTCGATGAGTTCACTGACGTTCTTATTTAAATACTCTTTCTTCGAAGCGCCGGAGATGGCAATGACAGCATCCCGATCACAAATTAACACGGCACTTCCCAAACTGTCGTACAATGCTTCGCCATATTCCTTAGCAAAGTCACCAAGTTCACTGATTGGGGAGTATTTCTTTAAGATGACTTCTCCGTCACGGTCAACGAAGATTTCAAGGGGATCTCCCTCGCGAATCCTTAATGTCCTGCGGATTTCTTTCGGAATGACGACACGTCCTAAATCATCAATACGACGAACAATACCAGTTGCTTTCATCTATAGTTGCCTCACTTTCATCAGATGATTTTTATTTGGCAATGCATCCTTTGTTGAATACTTTACCATTGTTGAGTTTAGTATCTTACAACTTAGAAGTTCTATACACATTCAGTTATTTTTTCTGTAATTTCACTAAAATTCTAATGCAGGTATCTTTTTCCATTGTTGGCAGCTGCATAAATACTAATACCCTTATCATAGTAGAGTGAAACAATCCACGCGTTTACATTTTGGTTACATTATTATAACGAAGGGAAGAAATGCCACTGGTTTGTGTCGAATTGATGAAATGATCACACGTTTTCTTCTATTTTTACCGCTTCATCCAGATGTTTGATGATGTCATATGCCATGTTAAACCATTTTGATGGTTCCAAGCGTGTTGTATTAATCGATATTTTAAGCTTGGAGCCTTCCATCCCAAGCCCGACTGCACGGCCGTGTTTGTTGCAAAGATTGAATACTTTGGAACCGTCGATCTGTGCCGTTCCTTCCGGTGACATAAAGATATTCACCGTTTTCTTATCCTGCTTGATGGATTCGAGCTTTGTATTCTTTGCATAGACCTTCATTTCAGAGATGAGGAATAAGTAGCCCACCTCTTCCGGATATTCACCGAACCGGTCCAGGATCTCTTCTTCGAGCTCTTCGATTTCAGGAAGGGAAGAAAGGGATCGGAACCGTTTATACATTTCGATCTTTTGATGACCATCTTTAATATAATCATCCGGAATATAAGCGTCGATTTCGATGTCCACTTCAAAGCTTGACTCAGGCTGTTTCGGAAGATCTCCTTTTCGTTCTTCGATGGCTTCTTTCAGCATTTGGGAATACAGATCGAATCCGACAGAATCGATGAATCCGTGCTGCTGCGCCCCGAGGAGGTTACCTGCTCCACGGATCGTCAAGTCACGCATCGCAATTTTGAACCCGGATCCCAGTTCCGTGAATTCTTTGATCGCCTGCAATCGTTTTTCCGCCACTTCTGTCAGGACCTTATCTTTACGATAGGTGAAATAGGCATAAGCCACCCGGTTCGAGCGCCCGACACGTCCCCTAAGCTGATAAAGCTGGGATAAGCCCATCCGGTCGGCATCAAACACAATCAACGTATTGACGTTCGGGATGTCTACACCCGTTTCAATAATCGTCGTCGTAACCAGCACATCGTATTCTCCTGCCAGGAAGCCTAGTATGACGGCTTCGAGCTCATTCTCGCTCATTTGACCGTGAGCATAAGCGATCCGGGCATCCGGTACAAGCATGGAGATCTCATCAGCTTTTCTTTCAATGTCTTCTACACGATTATAGAGGAAATACACTTGGCCATTCCTTGCCATTTCCCTTTCAATCGCTTCTTTAATCAGGGCACCGTTGTACTCCATGACGTAGGTCTGAACCGGGAACCGGTTTTCAGGTGGCGTTTCAATAACCGATAGATCCCTTACACCGAGCATCGACATATGAAGGGTACGGGGAATCGGCGTGGCCGTTAAGGTCAGAACGTCGATATTCGTTTTTAATTGTTTGATTTT
Organism: Bacillus sp. es.034; assembly: GCF_002563655.1. GTDB lineage: Bacteria > Bacillota > Bacilli > Bacillales > Bacillaceae_B > Rossellomorea. The sequence goes on from NZ_PDIY01000001.1 coordinate 782,076, forward strand.
CTCTTTATGCGTGACACCGAACCTTTGTTCTTCATCGATGATCAAGAGTCCTATATCACGGTATTGAATGTCTTTTGAGAGAAGTCGGTGGGTTCCCACTACAATATCCACCGTTCCATTCTTGAGCCCCTTCGTTGTCTCCTGCTGCTGCTTTCTCGTTCGGAAACGACTTAACAAACCGATTTCCACAGGGAAGTCCTGAAAACGCTCTTTGATGGTTTCATAATGCTGTTGTGCAAGGATGGTGGTAGGCACGAGGATGGCCACCTGTTTTCCATCTGCAATCGCCTTGAAGGCGGCCCTGATCGCAACCTCGGTCTTTCCATATCCTACGTCCCCACACAATAACCGGTCCATCGGACGTTCTCTTTCCATATCGTGTTTGATTTCACTGACAGAGCGCAGTTGATCATCCGTTTCTTCATACGGGAAAGCCATTTCAAATTCTCTCTGCATGTCCCCATCAGGAGAGAAGGCATAGCCTTTTGCCGCTTCCCGTTCAGCATAAAGCTTGATCAGATCATCGGCGATATCCTGAACGGAAGATTGAACCTTCGACTTGACCTTCTTCCATTCACTTCCGCCCAGTTTATAAAGCTTTGGATCCTTATTTTCCGAGGCAACATATTTCTGGACCAGTTCAATTTGATCGACCGGTACATAAAGTTTGTCATTACCCTGATACTTCACATGAAGATAATCTTTGTGGACCCCGTTGATCTCTAATGTTTCAATCCCAAGGAATTTACCGATCCCGTGATTCACATGAACCACATGGTCACCGACCTTCAACTCAGAGTAACTTTTGATCCTCTCTGCGTTTGAAAGTTTCTGCCTTCTCGGCTTCTTTTGGGTTTTCTTATTAAACAATTCTTCTTCCGTAATAACCGCGAGTTTCTGAAGGGGGAGCTCAAATCCGCTTGTCAGGCTACCATTGATCATCTGGATCGTTCCCGGCAGGAGCTTATCTCCATCTTCGACAAAGGCAATCTCAATCTTGTAATCGTCCAATACCCGTTGAAGCTTCTTTACGCGCTCTTCATCCGGTCCTAACAAGACAACGGTATATTTTCCTTTTTTCCACCTGTCCAACTCTGCCTTCAATACGTTCATCTGCCCATGGAAATTCTGCATGGGCTTCGTTGAAACATTGAAGATGTTTTGTGGACTGGTATTCGGAATATGGCGCAGGAACAGTGAGAAATAGACCTTTGGCAGCTTCGTCTTACTAACTAACGAAGAAAACGTGTGGGACACAGGAACGTCTTGAATGATCTGTCCTTCCTCAATCAGGGAGGTATACCATTCCGCTTCCTCTTTCTCGAGGGATTCACTCATTTCCTGGACGCGACTGTATTCGTCAAAGAATAGAACCCCGTCCTCAGGTAAATAATCTAGCAAACTACTAGGCTTTTCATATGCGAGGGCAAGGTACTTAAAGATTTGCTCAGGAACCTGCCCATTTTCGAGCTGACTCACCTCATACCCTATGTACTCTGTCATCTTCTCTTTTACGGCCGACGATTTGACCTTCTTCAAGCTTGTGGAAAGACCTGCATTGATTTCATGAATGAGTCTCTCCATATTTTCATACTTCAATAAGACCTCTGTGGCAGGGCCTATTTCAATCTCATTGAGTTTATCAATCGAGCGCTGGTCTTCAACCGAAAAGAAGCGGATCGAATCAATTTCAGTGTCGAATAACTCAATCCGGACAGGGTTCTGAGTGGTTAATGGGAAAATATCGACAATCCCCCCGCGAAGGCTGAATTCACCAGGCGTGCTGACCATCCCTGTCCGTTGATAGCCCATTTGCACCAGTTGATTTAATACTTCATCCAAATCGATATCCTCACCCATTTGAAACCGGATCTGATTCGTTGCCCACATCGATTGAGGTGGAAGGATTTTTCGCAATCCGGCAACAGGTACAATATAAACACCCTGCTGATGATTGGAAAGCTTATTCAATACTTCGATCCGTTGTGCCCTCAATTCGGGACTTGCCACACTTAGTTCAGCTGCGATCAGCTCATTAGCAGAATATAAATATACTTCGTCCTCAGACAAAAATTGAATGAGATCGTCATAGACTTTCTGAGCCTGAAACAAATTATGCGTCACCACTACGGTGGATTTATTCATTTGTAAATATACATCTGCTATATAAGCCGTCCGGGATGAACCGGACAATCCTGCCACAAGTTGTTCAGACAGACGCTCCTCCACTCCAGCGATGATGGACTGTAGTTCTTCACTTTGGTGAACCTGCTTTAAAATACCTTTCAAGTGTACGCTCCTCCCCCTGTGGTTCTTTCTATAAATAATCTAAAAGTATAAACAGAAAAATGCTTTGGTTCTTCACCAAAGCGTTCTTACTGAATGATATGATCTAATTCATGGTAGTCCGGATTTCTCTCCAGGCTCTCCTGACAATCTTCACAGATCGTTTTCACATGGATGTCCCCGTTGTCCTGATAATGAACCATATGTAACCGCTCTTCATCCGTCAACATATGAATCCCGAGCTGCTCGGAATGAACGGATACACTTGAAAGAGTCCCGACATTCGTTCCGCAATGCCGACACTGATAATGGATCGCCATATCTTTCCCTCCATACACATTTATACTGTTAGTATGAACCTGTTAGAAGGGAGTTATTCAGCCCCGATAAAGGGACCCTGGAAATTCAGTATATGACACGGTCAGTTGAATTTATTCATGACTTCAAGGAATGGTTTATCCAACCAGGTTTCACATGCTTCTACGCTTGAAGAAATGGCTTTATCCAGTTCAGGCTGCTCTTCCTTCGAAAATTTCCCCAGGACGTAATCCGGGACGCTCATTCCATTGGTCGGACGGTCGATGCCCACCCGCAAACGATTAAACTGCTGGGAACCTAAATGGGCAATGGTCGATTTAATGCCATTATGGCCCCCGGCACTTCCCTTCTGCCTTAATCTTAATTTACCTACCGGCAAGTCCAAGTCATCATAAATGACAAGTAGATCCTCGTCTTCAATTTCAAAATAATCCATCAGGGGTACAATGCTTTCTCCTGACAAATTCATATACGTAAGCGGCTTTAACAAAACGACCTTTTCACCCTTATGATGATATGTGCCATAAACCCCTTTAAACTTGGACTGGTTCAATGAAATGCCCAGTCGATCGGCTAATGCATCTATAATAACGAAACCGATATTATGTCTCGTTTTCTCATATTGTGATCCCGGGTTCCCGAGCCCAACGATTAATTTCATTTCTAACACCCTCTTCTGACCTTATACCTCTAGAATAACGTAAAAAGCGCAACCTGCAAAAGGTTACGCCAAAAAATATTGATTTTTTACTCTTCCTTCGATTCGCTTTCATCACTGGCTTCGGATTCTCTTCCTTCTTCATTCTCAGGTGTGCCAGCTTCCTGCTCTTCCCCACTGTCGATTTCTTCTTCCTGTCTTGGAGCAAGGATGGAAGCAATGGTACGGTCGTCCTCTTCATTGAGAGTGACGCTGTATTTATCACGGATATCACTGATCGTTACCGTTTCTCCCACTTGGAGCTCGGTTACATCCACTTCGATGGATTCAGGGATTTTATTTGGTTTGGCTGTTACAGATACCTCATGCAACGGCTGCTGCATCACACCACCGTCTTTCACGCCGGCTGCTTCTCCCACAAGCTCGATACGAACATCCGCATCGATTTCTTCTGACATATTCACTGCAAGGAAATCAACATGAGTGACAGCATCCTTCAGATGATCCTGCTGGTAATCACTTAAAATGACGTTTTGTTTATTGCCATCTACATTTAAAGAAATGATACCGTTTCTTCCTACTTCACGGATCGTTTTAATGAATGTAATGGCGTCTACCATAACTGGTGTATTATCTGCTTTGTAGCCGTACACGACTCCAGGGATATTCCCCTCATGTCTCAGCTTTGTTAATGAAGATCGTTTAAAATCTTTCCTGGTATTTGCTTTTAATTCTGTTGCCATGTCTAATCCAACACCTTCCCTAATCTTTTATGTTAGTTAAAGTTCTATATATAGTAATTACCCTAATGTGATTTGAAATAAACATAGAAAAATCAATTCATTATAGGAAGAGTGCTTCGAGGATGTTGACAGATAATGGCTTCAAGCCTTTTCAACCGAAACCGGAAAACGAAAAAGAAGAGCTGGTCCAAGGTTTATAAGGACCGGCTCTTCTTTCTATGCACAAACTACAAATATTAATTCTTAATCAAAAAGCGTGCTGACAGATTGTTGCTCATAGATGCGGATGATCGCTTCGCTGATCAAAGGAGCCACTGACAGGGACTTCACTTTACCGATCATTTTTTCTTCACCCAGTGGGATGGAGTTCGTCACAACCAATTCTTTAATATTGGAGTTTTCGATGCGCTCGATGGCAGGACCAGAAAGAACCGGGTGCGTACAGCAGGCAAAGACTTCTTTCGCTCCGTTTTCTACTAATGCATTGGCAGCCAATGTAATCGTACCGGCGGTGTCAATGATATCATCGATCAAGATCGCAATTTTTCCATCGATATTACCGACGATGTTCATAACCTCTGCCACATTCGGCTTCGGACGACGCTTATCAATGATGGCGATAGGCGCTTTCAGACGTTCTGCAAGCTTACGTGCTCTAGTCACCCCTCCATGGTCCGGAGATACGATAACAAGATCTTCCGTATTGAAGCCTCTCTCTTCAAAGTAATCCGCTAAGATCGGAACACCCATGAGATGATCGATCAGGATATCGAAGAAACCTTGAATTTGAGGAGCATGCAGATCCAGTGTGATGACACGTGTAGCACCGGCTGTTTCTAAAAGGTTCGCAACTAATTTAGCAGTGATCGGCTCACGTGCTCTCGCTTTACGGTCTTGACGGGCATAACCATAGTAAGGCATCACGATATTAATTGTCTTGGCAGAGGCACGTTTCAGGGCATCCACCATGATCAGAAGCTCCATCAGGTTTTCATTAACCGGCTGACAAGTAGATTGAATGACAAATACGTCACACCCACGGATACTTTCTTCGATGTTGATCTGGATTTCACCGTCACTAAAACGTTTAACGGACGATTTACCTAATTCCACTCCTACTTCATCAGCAATTTCCTTTGCAAGATGGTAGTTTGAATTAAGAGAGAAGATTTTCAACTTGGAATTAATATAAGAGTTTGGCATTGTGGACCTCCCATTATTTCTTATGATTTAGATTTTGAACATAATTTTCTTTATTTACTTGGCGAGCTCTCGCAATGGAAAGAGACTCACCGGGAACATCTTCAGTAATGGTAGAACCAGCTGCAATGTATGCACCTTTCCCTACGTTGACAGGGGCAACCAGATTAGAATTGCAGCCTACAAATACACCGTCTTCAATCTTTGTCAGGTGCTTGTTCTTCCCATCATAGTTCACTGTGATCGATCCACACCCGATGTTGACGTCACGTCCCACTTCAGCATCACCAATGTAGCTTAAATGGGAGGCCTTACTTGCTTTACCGAATGTTGCTTTCTTGATTTCGACAAAGTTACCGATCTTCACTTCATCTTCAATGGTAGAAGCCGGGCGGATATGAGCAAATGGCCCGATTTGAACATCCGCTCCGACCGAACTGTCATGAGCCACAGACTGCTTCAAGACTGTGCGGTCCCCGATCTGACAATCCTTCACCTCGGAGTTCGGTCCGATCATGGCATCTTCACCGATTGATGTGCTGCCTTGAAGCACTGTTCCAGGCAGGATCACGGTATCTCTTCCGATCGTTACATCCGCATCGATATACGTATTGTTTGGATCTTTGATCGTTACACCGTTCCGCATATGGAATTCATTGATGCGCTTTTTCATTGTGATCTCTGCTTGAGAAAGGGCCACACGATCATTGACACCAAGCGTCTCATCAAAGTCACTTGTCTGGTATGCACTGACGATTTCACCTTCCGATTGAAGGATCTCAATGACATCCGGCAAATAATATTCACCCTGCACATTATCATTCGAAACCTTCTTCAGGGCATCGAATAACGCTTTATTATCAAAACAATACGTTCCGGTATTAATTTCTTTCACGCTTCGTTCTTCTTCACTTGCATCCTTATGTTCCACAATGCGTTCCACTAATCCATCCGGGTTACGGATGATCCGTCCGTATCCATCAGGGGATTCCGTATGACCCGTCAAAATGGTCGCTTTGGCACCCTGTCCTTCATGATGCTGCACCAGTGCTTCCATCGTCTCTCCTTTAATGAGCGGCGTATCGCCACATACCACTAAAGTCGTTCCTTCCAAGTCACCCAGGACATCCTCGGACTGCATCACAGCATGAGCTGTCCCTAACTGCTCAGCCTGAAGAGCGAAATCGCTCTTGCCTTCTAAATGCGACTTCACAAGCTCAGCACCATGACCGATGATTGTGACAGTCTTCTCTATATGTAGTGTTGAAATTTGGTCGACCACATGTTCCACCATCGGCTTGCCACACACAGGATGAAGAACTTTATAAAGCTTCGACTTCATTCTCGTACCTTGTCCGGCAGCTAATATAACGGCATATCGATTTGTCATTTTTGGTCCTCCAATAACCTTTTTATCCATAACGAATATATCCTAAAAACTCAACCATTTCAAGGAATCATGTAAAAGTACATATATTTGACAAACGAAAAGCGGAGGCGGCTTGCCCAGAGGCGACAAGCATAAGGCGAACCTGCCGGAAAGGCGTCCTTTGCCTTTTTGGCAGGTTTGACTTATGACCTCGAGCCTCTAGCCGCCGGAGCTGGACAATTCGAAAAGCGGAGGCGGCTTGCTATGTCGAATTTTCTTTACCACAAAAAACAAAAAATTGTTTATTTAGAGGTTTCGAATTTCTCATAGCCTGGGTATACAAAAAACGTAAGAATCAACTCTTCTTAAAAAGGGGCTCCAGAAGACAAAAAAAAAGAGCCTTACAAAAGTAGGCTCTTGATGCTATTGATCCTATTAGGAAGCCCCAGCTTCTTCTAACTCAACTTCTTCCAACTCTCCTAAACGATGGTACTCAGCTAAAACGGCGTCTTGAATCTTGCCGCGGGTACCCGAATTGATTGGATGAGCAATATCACGGAATTCTCCATCCGGAGTCCGCTTACTTGGCATCGCTACAAATAAGCCATTGTTCCCATCAATCACGCGAATGTCATGAACAACAAATTCATTATCCAGCGTAATAGATGCGATAGCTCTCATGCGACCGTCGGTGTTTACTCGGCGTAATCTTACGTCTGTTACTTCCATTCTGTTCACCACCTTTTTCCCTAGATGAAATCTACTCTATGTATTCAACGAATTATTTAGATATTCCTTCTTAAATTGTAAAATTTTTTGAAAAATTTTATTTTTCACATCTTTATGTCTGTTTCCTTTGAACTACACTTCTTTTTGGTACAAAAAAACACCCGTGAAGATTACTTCACGAGTGCGATTACTTCAATTTCAACCTGGGCATCTTTAGGTAAGCGGGCTACTTCCACACAAGAACGAGCCGGCTTGTGGTTGCTGAAATATTCCCCATACACTTCATTGATCGCCCCGAAATCATTCATGTCCTTGATGAAGACCGTTGCTTTGACCACTGTTTCAAATGTTGCCCCGGCTTCCGATAATACGGCTTGAAGATTGCGGAACACTTGATGCGTCTGCTCCACTACATCTCCTTCGACCATTGAACCCTCGGCCGTCAAAGGAATTTGTCCTGAGCTGTAGAACAAATTATTTACGACGATTCCTTGTGAATATGGCCCGATTGCTGCCGGTGCTTCCTTAGTAGAAACTACACGCATAGTAGATGCCTCCCCTTATGGTAAAAATGTTAGATTGGATTGAAAATAATTTCCTTCCGTTAAGGAAATCTGTTTATCCTTTTCATTTACATCAGACAATTTTAACAATGAAACATAATCATCCACCAATCGTCCGTCCATGCTATTGGATTCAACCAGAACCCCAATTCCCGACAAGGTGGCAGAAAACTCTTCCAACAGGTTTTTCATTCCATTGATGGTTCCGCCTGCTTTCATGAAATCATCGACGACCAATACTTTAGACCCTTCTTTCAAACTTCTTTTAGAAAGAACCATGGATTGGATTCTCTTCGATGAACCGGACACATAATTGATGCTCACTGTCGATCCTTCGGTGACACGGCTGTCCCGTCTGACAATGACCACCGGCACATTCAAATATGAGGCAATCGCATTGGCAATCGGGATTCCCTTCGTTGCCACTGTCATAATGACGTCTATATCTTTTTCAGCAAATGCAGATGCCAGTAATTTGCCGACACTCTTCATGAGCTGAGGGTTACCAAGCAGGTCGGTCATATAAAGGTATCCGCCCGGTAATAGGCGATCGGAGCTTTCCAAGTGGACACAAAGCTCTTCAATCATAGCCTCCGCTTCCTGACTGTTTACCTTTGGTACATACTTCACTCCACCTGCTGCCCCGGGAACCGTCTGTACCGTCCCGACACCCCGTCCCTCAAATGTTTCCTTTACAATTGTCAAGTCTTCACTGATGGAAGACTTGGCAGAACCGTACCGTTCAGAAAAAAAAGTCAAGGGCACAAGTTGGTGGGGCCGTTCTAATAAATAGTGCGTCATATCAATCAATCGTTCGCTGCGCTTAAACTTCACCGAAGAAACCTCCTAAATCCGAATATTATAATGTAAATATATCATTAATATACGGATTTCGGCAAGAGCTCTTAATCTCCAAGCATGCGCACTGCGAAAACTTGATCACAAAACCCTCTTAAACCATTGTAGATTCGATGAAGTCTTGATTCATATTGCACCAATCCATATACTGTCGGGCCGCTTCCGCTCATCAGAACGGCATCGGCACCGAACCGCTCCATTTGATCTTTTATCTGGGATACTTCCGGATGCATATCCAATGTAACCGATTCGAGTACATTCCCGAGATTGGAGCAAATATCACGATAATTCCCATGTTCTAAAGCTGATACCATTGCGCTGGTATCCGGATGCTGAATGTTTTTCAAATCCAGATTCTTATACACATCCGCTGTTGAAACGCCTATCGTCGGTTTTGCGAGGATCACCCAGCAGTTCGGGGGAGAGGGAAGATGTTTGATCTTCTCTCCTCTTCCCGATGCCAAGGCTGTCCCTCCGTAAACACAGAAGGATACATCAGAACCGATTTCTGCACCCAGTTCTGCCAGTTCGTCCATACTCAGACCTAAATCCCATAAGCGATTCAGCCCTTTCAAAGTCGCAGCAGCATCACTGCTTCCCCCTGCCAACCCTGCCGCTACAGGGATCACTTTATCGATGGAAATGGCTACACCCTTCTTGATGTTCAATTTCTCTTTCAACAGATGTGCAGCCTGATAGGCAAGGTTTCTTCCATCATCCGGCACAAATCGATTGTGGGAAAGAATTTTGATCGAATCGTCTGAAAGATTCGTCAGTTCAATTCTATCCGCTAAATCGATTGTGGTCATAACCATCTCAACTTCATGGTAACCATCTGAACGTTTATGTAAAACATCAAGTGATAGGTTAATTTTTGCCGGCGCCTTTACTAATAACCTCATATCATCACCTTCTTACCAATACTCTTTTGTTATATTGTATCATACACTTATTATAGAGAGTGTTAACTTCTAAACATACTCATACAAGTATGTTATTTTATCACGTAAAGTACTGATAGGAAAGATGACGTTGCCCTATATAAAAAAGGCCGCCGGAAAAGCATGACACTTTTTAGGCGACCCTTTGGATATGGTACTGATAAAAGATGTAATCCATATGTGAAAAAGAGTTAGTGCGGATGATGTTCGGACAGCTGCCTGCTTGCGCGTTCAACTGCACGCTTTACCATATTCCCCGCGTCCCGGGACGTGATTCCACCCCAGCCATCCTTCTGAACAACGTCATAGAATCCTAATTCCTGAGCGATTTCCTCTTTTAATTGGTCAGACATGATCCCTCTTCTTCTACTCATTGTCTACCTCCTTTAATTGCACCACATCGTTAGTATGTGTACGTGAAGGTTAAAAAATGTTGAAAGATCGTATGTAAAACATGTATTTTTAAACAAATAAAAAAGCAGCAAACAATTGTCTACTGCTGGCTAAAGATGATATTTCCTGTTGCTTCATCATAAAATGTTAATTGAACTGTCTCAGTGAGAACATCTGCATAGCTGTAAGAAACTCGTTCGAACGCATTCTCTTCTTGATCCAGCTGAACCACGAATACAGAAGGATACGTTTCGGCTAGAACACCTGAACGCTCAATTGTTTTTCGACGTCCACCGTTTGCTTTAAGCATTAAACGTTTCCCCAGATTAGAATCAAGGGATCTTTTAATGTCGGCTAATGTTTTTGGCATTTCGCTTCCACCTCACTGTTATTAAATATAACACATTATGTAATTTTAGTCAAATAAATTTATTATTTTAACAAGAATCATGAACACCTGTCAATATATTTTATTCAACAAAAAGTACGTTTTTTCTACAACCCTAACATTCCCCAAAGGTTGAAAAATTATGTAAACACTAAAAGCGGAGGCGGCTTGACCAGGCCCGACAAGCATAAGATGAATGGGCTGAGAAGGCGTTCTTTGCCTTCTTTGACCATTTAGCTTATGACCTCGAGCCTCTAGTCGCCGGAGCTGGATAACAATAAAAGCGGAAGGGCTTTGCCCAGAGGCGACAAGCATAAGACGAGCCTGCCGGAAAGGCGTTCTTTGCCTTTTTGGCAGGCTTGGCTTATGACCTCGAGCCTCTAAGCCCTGGAGCTGGATAACACTAAAAGCGGAGGCGGCTTGCCCAGGCCCGACAAGCATAAAAACCACCACCCAACCAGTATATGTCACCTTAAAAGGAAATAGACCCTACAAGTAATTGTAAGGTCTTAGAAGGTTTTGTCGAACCTTCCCTATTCTTCTTCTGTGATTTTGTATGGCATTCCCGTCCGAAGAACACCTTTCGTCTCGATTCCACCCAATCCTTTGTCTCCTGTCAGTGTATTGCGGATGACATCCCAGACATTCACCGAATCTTTAAATCCCGTGAAACAGATCTTTGCCACGATATAAACAGGATCCAGGGCATGGATATTGACTCTTGACGGGGAACTCGCAAAGTTGGCACCTGCATGGATCAGGGATTCAAAGTGGGATTGACAGGCGCCGGCAAAGATCACAAGCTGATCCAGGTGGGGGGATCTGCTGCGGGCCTCCCTTACTGCCTGAACAAAATACTTCGAATGGCGGTACGCGTTGATATCAGCCTTGGCCCCTTTCGACTTGGAGTAGGCATCGTGACCTGTCAGTACAATAATATTCGGTCTATATTTATCGATAAGGGATCCAATTTGGTTAGGCATCTCTGTTTCGCTGCAGTGGACGCCTTTTACCGGGACACCGATTTTCTCATAAAGATCTAGGCATTTTCTTAAATAGCTGGGATCTCCATCAAGATGAAGCACTTTCCCCGGAACTTGGAAATAGTTATAATCGTCTCGATAAGCATTCGTTACCCTGTATTCCTGCTTATACTTGAGAAGCTCTATATCCTGTCTGAACAGATCCAGGGATTGTTCTTCTTTCGAACGAAATTCCTGTGCAATGCGGTCCTGTTCTCTAGGGTCCATCTTCTTCAAATCATGAAAAGGAGCATCCGCTATTAATCGAAAATCTTCACCATACAGTACTGCCGTTTTATGACCATCTATCATGCGGATATCTATTACCCTGAATAAAATATCACATCGATATGAAAGGCGACCTACGACATCATTGATTTCGATATTCACATCAGTCACTCCCATAGGCTAAACATTGGTTGATAAAACAAAATAGGAAATCAACAAGCCGAGGAGGGTCTGCATTTCTGCCTGCCCTTCTCAAAGCCCTTCCTTATCATCCATTAAGTAAATATTCCCTGTGATAACCTATGCACCCCCGGAATATTCCGTGTCAATAAAATGGGAGTAGAACGTTCAGTTTATCTAAACAAAAAAATGACTAAACGCTCCTTCACGTTTAGCCATTTATTGCTTTTAGTTGAAATTCGGGTACAACTCATCGCTTAAGCGGCCGAATTCCTGTATCGTCAGTGTCTCCCCCCTGCGGGTAGGTTCTACTCCTGCTTGGGATAAAGCCTCCAGGATCAGCTCTTTCTTTTCTTTCCCTTGAGGGAGTTGACTCGTTAAGTTATTCAAGATCGTCTTTCTTCTTTGAGCGAATGACGAACGTGTAACGGTAAAAAAGAAGTCTTCACTGATGACCTCTACAGGAGGCTTCTCACGCTTCGTTAGACGGATGACGGCAGAGTCTACATTCGGCTGGGGCATAAAGACCGTTTTCGGGACAGTCATGACCATCTCAGCCTCTGTATAATACTGAATGGCGATGGAAAGTGACCCATATGCCTTTGTTCCCGGCTGAGCTGAAATACGGTCCCCTACTTCCTTCTGGAGCATGACACATATTCCCCTGATCGGGAGACGTTCCATCAATAATTTCAGGATGATGGGCGTGGTGACGTAATACGGAAGATTGGCTACCACCATGATATCGTCGAATCCTTCAAATTCTCTGTTTATGATCGCTTCAACATCCGCTTCAAGGATATCTTCATTTATAATTTTCACATTATCATAAGGAGACAGGGTGTCATCCAGGATCGGGATCAGTCGCTGATCGATCTCAAAGGCTACAACCTTTCCCGAAGTACGGGCAAGATGTTCTGTCAGAGCACCGATTCCGGGTCCGATTTCAATGGCCGCTGTTTTCTCGGATAGTCCTGCATATTCCGTTATGTTCCTTAAAATATTGGGATCAATTAAAAAATTCTGGCCAAGACTCTTCTTAAACGAAAAGCCGTACTTTGCAAGGATTTCCTTAGTTCGTATCGGGGTTGCAATATCTTTAAGCATGTTCTTCCTCCTGAATGATTTCCATTAACGCTTTTTTAAACTCTTCTTTTTGAATATTAAACATTCGTAAACGCTTCTGCAGCTGTTTTCCATTAGTGTATCCGATTCTAAGCTTCTCACCAAGGGCTATTCTCCTGTCCTTGGACTGAGGACTCCCGATCAGACCGGCATCGATCAGATCTTCCTTTGAAATGATTTCTGCCTGGTCGACATCCAACAAATGAGCTTCCTTCAAGGACTCCCTTATGACGTCTGGGCTTGCATGCTCGACACCTATCCCCCTGCCTGATTTCGGCAGCGCGTCTTTCTTATGTACAAAGGCATGCTTGCATCCGGGTACCGCTTCACTCACGATCTTTCGAATTCGTTCCCCGGGATAATCGGGATCCGTAAATATGATAACGCCCCTTTTTTCCTGGGCGTGTTTGATTTTCTCTATAGTAGCAGGAGAAACTGCAGAACCATTCGTTTCGATCGTATCTGCATTGACGGCACGCTGAATCGCTACCGTATCATCCTTCCCTTCCACTACAATGATTTCTTTGATTTTCATAATTCCTCCAAAAAAGTTGAAACATTTTTGCACTTCAATTCGTCTAATCAATGAAGACCTAAAGCTATTATAACGGTTTTAACCGAGAAATAAAAAAAAGCAGGAAAACACCCTGCTCTTAGTTCAATATTTTCACTTTGATGGTTTTTCTTCCCCAACGATACGCGTCTGATTTGGATGAGAAGAAAACATCGATTTTGTTCCCTTTGATTGCTCCGCCTGTATCAGCCGCAACAGCATATCCATAGCCTTCCACATAGACCTTAGAACCTAGAGGAATAACGGAAGGATCGACTGCGATCACTTTTACATTTGGATTTGCTTTCAAATTGATGCCTGTAGCCGTATTGCCGGAGCATCCATTACATGAAGCTGTGTACGCAGTAGAACTGACATAGAATTCCCTTCCGCCACTTGGAGCGGCTGACGCTTCTGCACTGGATGATGAGGATGATGAACGTCCACGTGAAACCTGGGCCACTAACACCTTTGTTCCGACATTGACGATTTTATCCTGACTTTCTTCCACGACTTTTTCACTCACTAATTTTCTGGAAACTTCTTTACCATTCTCTTTTACGATTTCATACTTCTTTTCAACTTTTCCGTTTTTGCCTTCTTGAACGACTTTCTCTTTTCCTTTTGACAGGTCAGAGTCCTTCTTGGAAATAACGGTGAAATTCTTTGTCTCTTCCACTACATCGGTGACTTTTTCAACTCGAACGACATTTACGACATCATTTGCTTTAACAACTTTGTCTAAACTTGGTTCAACACGGTCTGAATCTTTTAGTGTAATTCCTTGTTGCTTTAAAAAGTCAGCGACCGTAGTCGAAGTAGACCATACCTTTTGCTCTTTTCCACCGTTTACAAGCTTAAGTGAAAATGCGGTATCAACCTTTACCTTCATGTTCCCTGTTACTTTTTCTGATAAGCCGGGTTGGACCTTATCATGTTCTCCTACTTGGATTTCATTTTCAGAGAGTAAATCTTTTACTGTTTCAGCAGTCGTCCAGATTTTTTTCTCCTGGCCTCCTACTGCTATCCCTACCTGTTTTGCCGGTTCCCAAACGATATTCATGTTATTTGAAACCTTCGTATTCCCCGAGGGGTACAAATAGTCTTCTGAGCGGGGTGAAATCTCTAATTCTTCTAATATATCTTGAATCGTGTTTGCATGCGTCCTAATCTCTTTTTGCTCGCCGTCTAAGGTCAATGCTACAGTGTTCTTGGATCCTTCATAAAAAAGAATTCCGAATACAGCTGCCGATGTTACGATGGTTCCAATTGTAACAATCCATTTCCTTCGACTCAAAGACTTGGAAAACAGGCTTTTCATGGCTTTAAAGTTCATGAAAAACGCCTCCTTTTCTCGGAGTGATTATATAGAGTTATCCAGTGACTGTCAACCCTTACTTCTTCTAACCTAATCTAGCAAAATATTACAACCCGGGTAACACAAAACATATTATGCAGAAAATGCAAGAAAAAGAAAAGAGAGAGTTATCGACACGTTTATCCTATGAAACACGATTCCTATGTAGAACTTTTTGTTTTACTTTACTATTTGGACAAGCTCTCTCAATTCTCGACAATATCTGATGTCAGTTTATGTTGAATAATTTTATTGCATTTTCTGTTGTGATCTTTTCTACTTCCTCCAGAGACACTTCTTTCAGTTCAGCGATTTGTTCCGCTACAAGCTTCACGTAAGCCGGTTCATTTCTCTTCCCTCTATATGGATGAGGGGCGAGATAAGGACAATCGGTTTCAATCAGAAGCTTCTCCAGCGGGATTTCTTTTGCCACCTCTTTTGGTTTCTTGGCATTCTTGAACGTTACGGGACCTCCAAGGGAAATATAGAAATTCATTTCTACACATTCTTGAGCGATTTCAGGACTTCCACTGAAGCAGTGCATGATCCCTCCGACTTCCTCCGCTCCTTCTTCCCTGAGAATATCCACTATATCCTGTGTGGCTTCACGGTTGTGTATGACGATCGGGAGTTTTACTTTCTTAGCTAGTTGAATCTGTTTTCGGAATACTTCTTTTTGAACATCCTTGGGGGATTTGTCCCAATGATAGTCAAGCCCCATTTCCCCTATTGCCACTACTTTAGGGTGCTGTGAAAGTTCTTCTATCCAAGCTAAATCCTCATCATTCATATCAATTGCATCCACTGGATGCCACCCGATTGCGGCATATAAAAAATCATATTGACCAATGAGTTCCATGGCCCGATTAATGGTCGGACGGTCAAAGCCGACAACCACCATTTTTCCTACTCCAGCTTCCCTTGCCCTTGACAATACCTCCTCCAGATCTTCGTCAAATTGTTCAGCATTCAAATGAACATGTGTATCAAATAGCATATAAGACACTCCTTGTAATAAAGATAAGTTTAATATAAAAACGCATGACAAGCATCACATTCATGTAACATTCATATTACATATTATGGTTTCTATGGATATTTTTTATTTACGGAGTTGAATTACAGTCACACTCCATTTTATCTATTTTAGTGACAGAACCAAAATCATCTGTTTATCGCTCTCCATTAACTATATTGATATAATTAATATACCTAATAAATAACTCCAATTCAGTTAATTCGTTATATAAATATAACAAAGGGATGTTCCACGTGGAACATCCCTTTGTTGATCTATCACCTAGAATCTTTATTTAACTTTTGTTCCATTTGGTAAGGACTGATCGATGGAAGCAAGAGACAATGTCCCATTTTCTTCTCCAGCAAGGATCATTCCTTGAGAAAGTTCCCCACGAAGTTTAACAGGCTTCAAATTCGTTACGCAAATCACTTTTTTCCCAACGAGTTCGTCCGGCTGATAGAATTTCGCAATTCCCGATACAACTTGACGTTTTTCAAAGCCGAGATCCAATTGCAGCTTTAGAAGCTTATCGGCTTTTTTCACCGGCTCCGCTCCAAGTACTTCGGCTACGCGAAGTTCGACTTTCATGAAATCATCAATCCCGATTTCTTCTGAGGCTTCCGGTGTGAAAACTTCCTTCTTTTCCTCTACGACAAGAGCAGATCCCTGCATTTTCTCTTTAATAAAGGCTACCTCTTCCTGAAGTTCAAGACGCGGGAAGATAGGCTCCCCTTTTTTGACTACTTCGGTGCCCGCCGGGATTGCTCCGAAACGCTCAAGACTTTCCCATGTGTGCATCTTTTCATCATGCAGATTCAGTTGCTCAAAGATTTTCTTAGGTGTTCTTGTCAAGAAAGGCTGTAAGAGGACTGCCACTCTTCTCAATGATTCAGCCAAGTGACTCATCACACTTCCCAGTTCTTCTTTTTTACTTTCATCCTTCGCCAAGGTCCATGGCTGCGTTTCATCGATGTATTTATTTGTACGGCTGATTAACTGCCAAAGGCTGGACAGGGCAACTGAAAACTCCATATTTTCCATGGCTTCTTCATATTTCTTTACCGTTTCATTATTCATTTCCAGGAGTGCTTGATCAAATTCGCCTTCAGAATCAACATAAGTTGGAATGACTCCATTAAAGTATTTATTGATCATGGCCACTGTCCGGTTCAATAAGTTCCCCAGGTCATTGGCCAGGTCAAAATTGATTCTCTCTACAAACCCTTCCGGCGTAAAGACACCGTCCGATCCAAATGGCACCTCTCTTAACAGATAGTAGCGAAGAGAATCAAGACCATATCGATCAATAAGGGTAACAGGATCCACGACATTCCCTTTGGATTTGGACATTTTCCCGTCCTTCATCAGAAGCCATCCATGTGCGAAGACTTTCTTTGGAAGCGGAAGATCCAAAGCCATCAGCATGATCGGCCAGTAGATCGTATGAAAACGGACGATTTCCTTTCCTACCAGATGCACATCGGCTGGCCAATATTTTAAGTAGTTTGCGTCTTGTTCACTGCCATAACCTAAAGCCGTGATGTAGTTGGAAAGGGCATCGATCCAAACATAAATGACGTGCTTTGGATCACCAGGTACTTTCACTCCCCAATCAAAAGTGGTGCGTGAAACAGCAAGGTCTTCCAAACCTGGTTTAATGAAGTTATTCACCATCTCATTCTTCCGGGATTCGGGTTGAATGAACTCAGGATTCTCTTCATAATAAGCAAGTAAGCGATCGACGTATTTACTCATCTTGAAGAAATACGACTCTTCCTTTACTTTTTCAACCGGGCGTCCACAATCAGGGCAATTCCCGTTTTCTAATTGTCTCTCCGTAAAGAAGGATTCACATGGTGTACAGTACCATCCTTCATATTGATCCAGATAAATATCGCCCTGCTCGACAAGCTGATTGAAGATTTTTTCCACGATATTCTTATGACGCTTCTCCGTCGTCCGGATAAAGTCATCGTAGGATATATCCAATTTCTCCCATAAGTCTTTAATGCCGCTTACAATGCCGTCAACATATGCCTGAGGTGTGATTCCTTCTTCCTCGGCTTTTCTTTGGATCTTCTGACCATGTTCGTCCGTCCCTGTAAGGTACATGACATCGAATCCACGCATTCTCTTGTAACGGGCCATGGCATCACCGGCAACCGTGGTGTAGGCATGTCCAATATGTAAATTCCCACTTGGATAATAAATCGGCGTTGTAATATAGAAGGTGTTTAACTTTTCTTCCACTTCCTGTTCCTCCTCATTTTTTCACTACCCCCATAAAGCCAAACCAGACTCCGTATGGTTTATAGTGGCAGGTCTGTTATATACATCCATCCTTGACCTTACCTATCATCTTAACCTCTTATCTCATCAAAATATACCTAAAATAAAGGGTTTCTGCAACTAAACAATGTTGATTGTAAGTTTTGTCGAAAAGGATATTGAATTTTGTCGGAAATTGTCGAACTCATACATTGAATAAAGAAAATTCGACATTCTCATTTTATATTACTTTCATTACAATAATATTCAATTGGTAATACATTTTTTTACAACAAAGCGTAAAGCTTATTATAACAAGACTTAAACATCCAATTATTATTAATAATTTACAGATTTAATTATTGACGAGATTCCTAATCGTTGGTATGATAGTATCAGTTAATGAAATTTGTCGAATATTGACGAAACAGATAGAGATAAAGAATAATATTTATTTGGAGGAGATTCTCAAATGAAGTCTACAGGTATTGTAAGAAAAGTTGATGAACTGGGCCGTGTCGTTATTCCAATCGAACTACGCCGTACATTAGGTATCGCTGAGAAAGATGCTTTGGAAATTTATGTGGATGACGAAAGAATCATCTTGAAGAAATATAAGCCAAGCATGACTTGCCAAATCACTGGTGAAGTTTCTGATGACAACATCAAGCTTGCGAATGGTAAATTAGTTCTTAGCCGTGAAGGTGCAGATCAATTACTGAAAGAAATCCAGGAATCTTTACAATCAAAATAATCCATTGCAATATGACAGGCCTGAGTCCATTCGACTCAGGCCTTTTTGTTTTGCCGTTATTCCACGTGGTAAGCCTGGTATACTTCCCGTTTAGGGAGGGATCTCTCTTTAGAGACTTGTTTGATGGCTTCCTTTGATGACATGCTTTCTTCATCTACATAGTGCTGGACATGATCTTGCAGGGAGTAGCTGCTCCACCAAGCGTCTTCCGACTCTTTCTCTTGTGGACCCGCCCCTTCGATCAACAAGCAGAATTCGCCCCGCACTTCTCCTTCATTCGCCCATTCGATCACTTCCTCGATTGAACCCCGGATGAACTCCTCGAACTTCTTCGTGAGCTCTCTGCAGATGACAATTTGTCTATTTCCTAAAGCCGCATATAATTCTTTTAATGTTTCTTTTAATCTGTGTGGGGATTCGTAAAGGATAAATGTATCTTCCAACGATTTTAGCGTTTCAAGCTCAGCTCTTTTGTCTTTTTTACCTCTATGTAAAAAACCATAGAAATAAAATGGCTGAGGAGCTAAACCTGAGGCGATGAGAGCCGTCAGGGCGGCATTCGCCCCGGGCAATGGAATGACCGCAATGTTGTGTTCAATCGCTTCTTTCACCAATTCATAGCCTGGATCTGAGATCGATGGCATTCCTGCATCGCTGACGAGGGCCACGAGCTCTCCCCTCTCCATTCGCTCGATCAATTTCTGTCCACTCGTTTCTTTATTATGTTCATGATAACTGATGATCGGTGTATCAATTTCAAAGTAATTGCACAGTTTCTTAGTATTCCTCGTGTCCTCCGCCGCAATCACCGTCGCTTCCTTCATCATTCGGATCGCACGGAACGTCATATCCTCGAGATTTCCGATCGGTGTGGGGACAAGATACAGACTTCCTTTTACACTGTCCTGAAAACTTTTCTGCTGGTTCATGGTGAATATCACCTCCTGGATCATATTTGGTGGTTCGTATTATGATTTCCATATAGCATATCATGTACTTCTTTAGTGTACTCATTCTGCTCATCGTACACATATAAAGGCGGAAGGATCTTTAGGTCCGGTTTCCCATCTTTTATTCCTTCTATTAATATCGTGTTGGCCTCTCTCCCGGGCTTTGGATACACAAAGCGCATTCGCTTGGGCTCGAGACGATGTTTTCTCATCAATGACAGGATATCCATCAAACGCCCGGGACGGTGAACGAAGGAAGCCTTGCCTCCCTGTTTCAGCAAATAGCTGGACGCTTTGATGGTATCCTCAAGGGTGCATAATATTTCGTGACGGGCAATCGCATAGTGCTCGTTCACATTTCGTTTATCTCCTGGCGGCGTATTGAAATAGGGAGGATTGCAGGTGACCACATCATAGTGAGAATGATGGAGGAGTTGATCGATCTCTTTTACATCCCCCATTTTCATCGTGATCTGATGTTGACGGTCATTATAATCGACACTCCGCTGGGCCATATCAACTAGCCGCTCTTGAATCTCCAATCCTGTTATGTGGACATTGGTTCTTGCACTCAGCAATAAGGGGATGATGCCGTTCCCTGAACATAAATCAACCACCTTACCCTTATGGATCGGCAAATAGCTAAAGTGGGCCAAAAGGACTGCATCTGTTGAAAAAGAGAACACGGAAGGACTTTGTATGATCCTCATGTTTTCAGCTAATAAATAATCTAAACGCTCATCTTCTTTTAACTCGACCATGCCTTTCCTCCATTTTTTCTTCTATTATAATTGTTACGGAGTAAATCACTAAAAAGGACCAATCCCACTACACGTGGATCAGTCCTTTTTATCTGTATTCTGTTCAGAAGAATGAAGTGTCCTTTATTTCTTATTTAAGAAAGAAAGGCAGAATAAGCAGTCTTCATCCTTCCGGGGACTTCCGAAATGTATGTTACAAATATGGAATCCTTCCTGGTATAGTCGAGCAAGGTTGTCATAGCCTTCTCCGATATCCAGTGTTTTATCTTCTAAGTCTGACTCACTCGTCGTACCCGCATCGCTGTTTGTTTGTACCTTTTTTGGTGAGTTCTCTGTTTGTTCCAGTCTACGGCGCAAATGTTCATTTTCTAACTTTAGAGAATTATTTTCCTCTAACATTTCAGCTAGGCATTGTTTGAGCTCACCTAATTGATGATACAAGTCACCAATTTGTTGTTCCATGTTACTGACTGAATCAAAGAACTCTTTCTTATCCACGACACTACACCCCGTTACTCTGTGGCTTGGAATGATACGGCACCTTCGTTCATAATTTCATCTAATGTGAATTCCAGAACCCGCTCTTCTTCTTTGATTTCGACCTGAAGAATACGTTCCAGAATATTAAGACCTACCACTTTACCTTTTCCATGAGGTGTCTTAATCACTTCTCCGATATCAGGTAATTCTTCTTTCGCTGCTTCATACTCGTCATTCTCATATTTCAGACAGCACATTAAACGTCCGCATAAACCTGAAATCTTCGTAGGATTAAGGGATAGATTTTGATCCTTCGCCATTTTGATGGACACAGGTTCAAAATCCCCTAAAAAGGTTGAACAACACAGCATGCGGCCACAAGGACCAATACCACCAAGCATTTTTGCTTCGTCTCGAACGCCAATCTGACGAAGTTCAATGCGCGTACGGAAAATGGAGGCCAGATCTTTCACCAGCTCCCGGAAATCAACACGTCCATCAGCCGTAAAATAGAATATGACCTTATTACGATCGAATGTATATTCTACATCCACCAATTTCATATCCAATTGATGCTGATTAATTTTATCACAACATACGTTATAGGCTTCCGTTGCAGACGACTTGTTCTCGTCCACGATCAATCGATCTTTTTGATCGGCGATCCGAATTACTTTTTTCAACGGAAGAACTACATCATTTTCTCCTACTTGCTTTCTCTCTACGACTACTTTACCAAATTCGACTCCGCGGACCGTTTCAACGATTACATAACAATCTTTTTGAATGTCCAGATCACCCGGATCGAAATAATAAATTTTACCCGCTTTTTTAAAGCGAACTCCTACAACATCGTACAAAGGACCATCACCCCTGCAGTTTTAGCATAAGCTGTTCTACTAGCAGCTGCGAATTCATATTGGCGTTTAATTTGCGTTTTGCTTCAAGGATCACCGTCATATTAGTAGAAAGACGATTGGTTGATACTTGAAGTGCGTTGGATTTCCAGTTTTCCTTTTGGTCCGGGTACACGAGCTGCTCTTCTTTTCCTAACTGGATATGAAGTAAGTCTTTATATATTAGAAGTAAAAGATCCAATGCTCGATCGACTTGATCTTTTTCTTTGAAGTGCTGTACAAAATCCTCTTGTATTTTGACCATTGCTTGGAAGGGACTTTTTTGGAGGACTTCATATAATTTTAACACTATTATTCTTGCTTGTGCAAACCACTCATTTTGACATATTTCTACAGCTTCCTCATAATGGTTCGTCAAGTTGGCTGCAAGGGTTGCAAAGTGAGGCGGGATCCCCTCTTCCAATAACTGTTTCGTCAGTTGTTCTTTCGGTAATGGTTTAAATGAAACCGTCTGGCACCTGGAAAGAATGGTCGGCAGGATCCGATGAATATTTTCTGTGATGAGAATCGCGGTTGTATCCGCGAGCGGCTCTTCAAGAAACTTTAATAGGCTGTTAGCCGCATTCGCCGTCATCTTATCTCCGTGAACGATGATGTAGATCTTCTTCTTGGATTCTACACCCGTCTTCGAAAATTCTTCTTGCAGACTTTTAATCTGATCCTTCTTGATAGATAGACCATCAGGCTCCACCAGATGCAAATCCGGATGGTTCCCGTGATTGATCCTTTTACAGTTGGAGCAGTCTTCACATGGCTTTCCGTCTACCTGGTTCAGGCATAATAATGCCTTGGCAAACAGCATGCTCATTTCTTTCTTTCGTGTCCCTTTTTCACCCTCGAATAAATAAGCATGAGCGACACGATCCTTCATTATACTATTCTGCAGCATCTGAAGGACGACTGGTTGAAATGGTTGTATTTCTTCAAACAACATGTCCTAACATCACTCTCTTACATATAAAGATTAATAAGCAGACCTTTTATTTCTCCGATTTTTCCTAATATATCAATGGACTTCTTTTCTTTATCCAATACATCTTCCGTTAAACCGACAAGATGCTGATCCACCGTTTCCACGATATTCAGCTTCCGCCCCTCCCCATATTGATTCCAGGTATGGGACTGCTTCAGGTCCATTCCGAAGTCCACTGCTTCCCGTACAAATTTCTTGACCAATGTTTTATATTTGGCAAGATCTTTGAATGTCCTTGACTGGGCTAAACGGGTGCCGGCGTCCTCTATCGTCCCAAGAAGCTTATTAAGCTGGTCCATCTGCATTTTCTGATCATGTTTCTGAACGAGCTGACCGAACTTCACTTGGCCTGTACCGCCAGTTTTCTGATCTTTCGCCACGCTATCCAAGGACACACGGTGGTCCTGATTAATTTTCATAGTGATCCAACCTCACTTTAAAACTGATGGAATTGTTCTACAGGGAGAACGAATACCGTCGCCCCGCCTACGGCCACTTCTACGGGATAAGGCACATAGGAATCTGCATTTCCACCCATAGGGGACACCGGTGCTACCATTTGATCACGTGACTGACAGTTTTCCTTAATGACCTGTAATGCTTTCTCCACACGAATATCCTCAGTACCAATAATGAACGTCGTATTTCCTGACTTCAAAAAACCGCCGGTGCTCGCTAATTTTGTCGAACGAAAATTATGTTCCATCAGGGCATTAGACAAACGATTGCTATCCTTATCCTGTACAACTGCCATAATTACCTTCATGAATGAATTCCTCCGTTATAAAGCCATTTACTTCCTTCTATTATATCACTGAAAAGACTCCAATGCTTCATCTAAAAAAGAGACGGGTGACCAGGCAGCGAATTTCTGCCCGGTCACTCGTCTCTTCTACTAGTCTCATCTGTTTAAATAACCCGTCACGATTTCATATGCATCAGCAAATACCGCTTCCTTACTCTTACTGGCATCGATGACTTGAATGCGATTTGGATATTGTTTGATCAACTTCTGATACCCCTCGCGGACGCGGGTATGAAATTCAACCGATTCGAGATCCAATCGATTTACTTCCCTGCCGTTATGCTTTGCAATTCTCTTTAACCCTTCTTCGGGATCAATGTCAAAATATAACGTGAGATCCGGCATCTTATCTTCAATCGCAAATTGGTTGATGTCCATGACTTCTTCCATCCCGATTCCACGGGCATTCCCCTGATAGGCAAGGGAACTGTCGATAAACCTGTCACAAATCACGATTTTGTCTGCCTCAAGGGCAGGGATCACTTTCTCCACCAGATGCTGACGTCTCGCAGCTGCATATAACAGTGCTTCCGTCCGCTTATCCATTTCCGTGTTCTTTGTATTTAATATGACTTCCCTTATCTGCTCAGCTATGGAGATACCACCAGGCTCCCTCGTTTGGACAACATCCAGGCCATCCTGCAGCAGTTGGTGATATAACTCTGATAATACCGTTGACTTCCCGGCTCCCTCGGGGCCTTCAACGGTAATGAACAATCCTCTTGTCATCTGTTTCCCTCCGCTTTATCGATACACATACACACAGTGGTCAGCCAATCGGTGATGCCCCTGTATGTTTGCCTTATTCTCTATATATTCCTTCAAACGCCGGATTACATCAACAGTGATCCGTTCCCCCGGCACCAGTAACGGGATGCCCGGTGGGTAAGGTGTCACCATTCCAGCGGAAACTTCTCCTTCTGCATCTTCCAGGGAAATCAACACTTCCTCTTTCCCATCCATTTCCTCCATGGTTAATGCCAAGCCGGAAAAAGGGGTTGTCCTTTTCGAACCGGTTATCCGCCCTATGGGATTGACTTCCACCACAGGCTCATTCTCAAGCGCCTTATTAATCCTGGTGATCGCTTCCCCATACGGAAACGAAAAACCCTTCTTTACTAAAGGAAGGATCAGCAGTACTTGATTTGGATCAGCAAGCTCAGGGTAGACACCTACAGATTCTAACAGCTCCTTTAAAACATAACCCGTTCGCCCTTCGAACTTCATAATCAGCTTTAATGGATCATGTGCCTGTTGAACAATGAGCTGAGGATGGATACGTACAATCCCATCTATAAATTCGCGAATATCCTCAAGTGTTTGATCCAAGTCCTCTTGTAAAAACGTCCCCATATAGGATCTCGCATAATCAAGGGATGCCATAATCGGATACGAAGGACTACTTGATTGTAGCATAGTTAAATAGTCTTTTACCTTATGCGCATCCACCCGGGTACTCCCAATATGTAAATACGATCCCATCGTCATGGCCGGAAGCATCTTATGAGCGGAATGAACCACAATATCTGCCCCACACGCCATAGCGGATTCGGGAAAAGGCGGACCCAGGGTAAAATGAGCACCATGAGCCTCATCAATGATACAAATAACATCATGCTTATGACACTCATCTATGATTTCTTTAAGATTGTATGTAAACCCATAATAAGTTGGATACGTAAGGACACAAGCTTTCACATGCGGGAAGACTTTCATCGCTTCCTTAATATCATCCAATCGTATCCCAAGGGCGGTCCCCGAGTCATCCCACTCTGTTTCTATGAAAACTGGAGCAGCCTTGGCAAGCCTGATACCATTTAGCACCGACTTATGACAATTCCGTTGAACAAATACTGTATCCCCAGGTTCACAGGAAGCAAGGATCGATGCAATATTCCCTACCGTACTTCCATTCACCAGAAAGTGACTCACTAAAGACCCGTATACATCCCCAAGCAGTTCCTCCGCTTCCCTAATCGCCTCATGGGAATCATGCAAATCATCCAAACCATTTAACTCTGTAAGATCCGATTGGTAAAAAGGATGATCCTCCTGCACCAATAAACCGTTCTTATGCCCTGGTACATGGAATGAAATAGGCTGCATGGACCGATGCCTCTCGATCGCCTCAATCAACGGGGTTCTTGTATGATCTCGCTTCATTCCATCTATCTCCTTAAAGTAAAAATATCCACTCATATCGTATCATAACTACGAGGTACTATTCTTTAGGGAATTCACATCTTACTTGTATTCCTTTGAATCAAGGAAACTCATAAAACACCGAAACTCTGTCAGCAAAAAAAATCATAACCATGTATACCTTCTGGTTATGAGTAGATTTGAGGAGTATTCACTTTTTTCAGCCTTTGTATGAACGTTTTGTACAAGGGATCATTCGTTTCTGTGTGAACCATTTCCTTCTCACATTCTGTGCAGATAAACGATGTGTATAGATGGATTCCAACCTTCTTCTCAACGTGACAAACGATGCACTCTTCCAAAGCCGCCTTACGTTCCTGATTTAACATAGGGCCCTCCACCTCCATACAATCTATTCTGCCTCAAAACCACTAATTGTATACATGATTTTAAACATTTCAACTGACAGAATAATCAAGTGTACTTTCATTTTATGTAGCAGTTACCGAGTCTGTGTATGTCTCTATAAAAAAGATTGTGAAAAGATGTTGGTATATTGGTGACTTGAGATTATGAGTGTATTAGGTTGAGAGATGGAGAGGTTTTTCGAACAACAATTAAAACCAAAAAAAGAGCAACTCACTAAGAGCTACTCTTTTTCACATTTGCCTGGCGACGTCCTACTCTCACAGGGGGAGCCCCCAACTACCATCGGCACTGAAAGCTGCGGCTAGTGATGAGCGGCGAATCTCTTCGTCCGCTTCACTCGTCCAGATCCTCGTGTGGGGGCCACACTCCGGTCTTCTTTCCCTCGCGTCCTCGACCTTCTTGCTCCTCCCTACCCTCGCACTGCGGTCGAGGAGAAATTTGATAAAACATTTATGTTCTTCGAACAACAATCAAAACCAAAAAAAGAGCAACTCCTAAGAGCTACTCTTTCTTTCTACTTGCCTGGCGACGTCCTACTCTCACAGGGGGAGATCCCCCAACTACCATCGGCGCTGAAGAGCTTAACTTCCGTGTTCGGCATGGGAACGGGTGTGACCTCTTCGCCATAATCACCAGACGAATATTCAATTGAAGGATTGTTCCTTCAAAACTAGATAAAGAATTGATGTCAAGAAAGCCGAATATCGACCAATATTGTTCATATAAATATGACTCTTTGTGGTTAAGTCCTCGATCGATTAGTATCAGTCAACTCCACATGTCGCCATGCTTCCATCTCTGACCTATCTACCTAGTCATCTTCTAGGGATCTTACTCACATACGTGATGGGAAATCTCATCTCGAGGGGGGCTTCATGCTTAGATGCTTTCAGCACTTATCCCTTCCGCACATAGCTACCCAGCGATGCCTTTGGCAAGACAACTGGTACACCAGCGGTGCGTCCATCCCGGTCCTCTCGTACTAAGGACAGCTCCTCTCAAATTTCCTGCGCCCACGACGGATAGGGACCGAACTGTCTCACGACGTTCTGAACCCAGCTCGCGTACCGCTTTAATGGGCGAACAGCCCAACCCTTGGGACCGACTACAGCCCCAGGATGCGATGAGCCGACATCGAGGTGCCAAACCTCCCCGTCGATGTGGACTCTTGGGGGAGATAAGCCTGTTATCCCCGGGGTAGCTTTTATCCGTTGAGCGATGGCCCTTCCATGCGGAACCACCGGATCACTAAGCCCGACTTTCGTCCCTGCTCGACTTGTAGGTCTCGCAGTCAAGCTCCCTTGTGCCTTTACACTCTGCGAATGATTTCCAACCATTCTGAGGGAACCTTTGGGCGCCTCCGTTACTCTTTAGGAGGCGACCGCCCCAGTCAAACTGCCCACCTGACACTGTCTCCCACCCCGATAAGGGGCGCGGGTTAGAATTTCAATACAGCCAGGGTAGTATCCCACCGATGCCTCCACCGAAGCTGGCGCTCCGGTTTCCAAGGCTCCTACCTATCCTGTACAAGCTGTACCAAAATTCAATATCAGGCTACAGTAAAGCTCCACGGGGTCTTTCCGTCCTGTCGCGGGTAACCTGCATCTTCACAGGTACTATAATTTCACCGAGTCTCTCGTTGAGACAGTGCCCAGATCGTTACGCCTTTCGTGCGGGTCGGAACTTACCCGACAAGGAATTTCGCTACCTTAGGACCGTTATAGTTACGGCCGCCGTTTACTGGGGCTTCGATTCGCACCTTCGCTTGCGCTAAGCACTCCTCTTAACCTTCCAGCACCGGGCAGGCGTCAGCCCCTATACTTCGCCTTACGGCTTCGCAGAGACCTGTGTTTTTGCTAAACAGTCGCCTGGGCCTATTCACTGCGGCTCTCTCGGGCTTGCACCCTACCAGAGCACCCCTTCTCCCGAAGTTACGGGGTCATTTTGCCGAGTTCCTTAACGAGAGTTCTCTCGCTCACCTTAGGATTCTCTCCTCGCCTACCTGTGTCGGTTTGCGGTACGGGCACCTTTTTCCTCGCTAGAGGCTTTTCTTGGCAGTGTGGAATCAGGAACTTCGCTACTATAATTCGCTCGCTATCACAGCTCAGCCTTCGCGATGACGGGATTTGCCTCATCATCAGCCTAACTGCTTAGACGCACATATCCAGCAGTGCGCTTACCCTATCCTCCTGCGTCCCCCCATTGCTCAAACGGAAAAGAGGTGGTACAGGAATATCAACCTGTTGTCCATCGTCTACGCCTATCGGCCTCGACTTAGGTCCCGACTAACCCTGAGCGGACGAGCCTTCCTCAGGAAACCTTAGGCATTCGGTGGATGGGATTCTCACCCATCTTTCGCTACTCATACCGGCATTCTCACTTCTAAGCACTCCACCAGTCCTTACGGTCTAGCTTCGCAGTCCTTAGAACGCTCTCCTACCACTGACACCTAGAGGTGTCAATCCACAGCTTCGGTGATACGTTTAGCCCCGGTACATTTTCGGCGCAGAGTCACTCGACCAGTGAGCTATTACGCACTCTTTAAATGGTGGCTGCTTCTAAGCCAACATCCTGGTTGTCTAAGCAACTCCACATCCTTTTCCACTTAACGTATACTTTGGGACCTTAGCTGGTGGTCTGGGCTGTTTCCCTTTCGACTACGGATCTTATCACTCGCAGTCTGACTCCCATGGATAAGTCTTTGGCATTCGGAGTTTGTCTGAATTCGGTAACCCGATGAGGGCCCCTAGTCCAAACAGTGCTCTACCTCCAAGACTCTTACACATGAGGCTAGCCCTAAAGCTATTTCGGAGAGAACCAGCTATCTCCAAGTTCGATTGGAATTTCTCCGCTACCCACACCTCATCCCCGCACTTTTCAACGTGCGTGGGTTCGGACCTCCATTCAGTGTTACCTGAACTTCATCCTGGACATGGGTAGATCACCTGGTTTCGGGTCTACGACCACATACTCAAATCGCCCTATTCAGACTCGCTTTCGCTGCGGCTCCGTCTTATCAACTTAACCTTGCATGGGATCGTAACTCGCCGGTTCATTCTACAAAAGGCACGCCATCACCCGTTAACGGGCTCTGACTACTTGTAGGCACACGGTTTCAGGTTCTATTTCACTCCCCTTCCGGGGTGCTTTTCACCTTTCCCTCACGGTACTGGTTCACTATCGGTCACTAGGGAGTATTTAGCCTTGGGAGATGGTCCTCCCAGCTTCCGACGGGATTTCACGTGTCCCGCCGTACTCAGGATCCACTCAAGAGGGAATGAAGTTTCAACTACAGGGTTGTTACCTTCTTTGACGAGCCTTTCCAGACTTCTTCGTCTACTTCATTCCTTTGTAACTCCGTATAGAGTGTCCTACAACCCCAAGAGGCAAGCCTCTTGGTTTGGGCTATATCCCGTTTCGCTCGCCGCTACTCAGGGAATCGCAATTGCTTTCTCTTCCTCCAGGTACTTAGATGTTTCAGTTCCCTGGGTCTGCCTTCCATACTCTATGTATTCAAGTAAGGATATTGTTCCATTACGAACAATGGGTTCCCCCATTCGGAAATCTCTGGATCAAAGCTCACTTACAGCTCCCCAAAGCATATCGGTGTTAGTCCCGTCCTTCGTCGGCTCCTAGTGCCAAGGCATCCACCGTGCGCCCTTCATAACTTAACCGAATTGGTTGTTACATCAGGTTTAAAACCTAAAATGGCGATACTCGGTAATTTCTTGACTATCAATTTATCTTTATCTAGTTTTCAAAGAACAATCATGGATCTCGGAAGAGATCGTATGGATAGATATTTCGCTTGCGCAAAAATCTTTGGTGGAGCCTAGCGGGATCGAACCGCTGACCTCCTGCGTGCAAAGCAGGCGCTCTCCCAGCTGAGCTAAGGCCCCGTTTAACGAAAGAATATGGTGGGCCTAAGTGGACTCGAACCACCGACCTCACGCTTATCAGGCGTGCGCTCTAACCAGCTGAGCTATAGGCCCATATTCCATAAAAATGAATGAT
>NZ_PDIY01000001.1:815000-835000 GCF_002563655.1 Bacillus sp. es.034
CACAATGTTCCATTAAAAGCAGTAGGAACGATCCACGAGGTTCATCCGAAGAAGTTTAAAGTGGAAACAGAGGTGTTCGCAGAGGGGAATCTATGCGCACGGGGAGAAGTAGTAGCGGTTGTTATGCCAAAGACATTCGTCAAATAAAAAGCAGTCAAGACCCGGGTAAATTCCACCTGGATCTTGACTGCTTTTTCAATCGGCTTTGACGATTATAATATCCACATTTGAATCACCGTAAGTCCCACTACCCCCGGAATACCTAATATCCCTGAAATAGATGAGGTGGCGACGTTAATGGGAACGTGAATTCCGTACTGACTTCCAAAAGCGTTCAGGAAAAATAAAAATAGTGCTCCGATCATGACCTTCATGGCGACTTGTCCAACAAACCGCAGTGGCTTGATAGGCGTACCCGTCGCTAACAGCAGTACGATCAGTCCACTGATCACCGCTATGACGATAACTGGGCTCATACCCTTCTCTCCTCTCAACAAAGAACAAATTTAGTCTCTTATTGAAAGGATATGATGGTTGTCTACCTTTTTATGACGATCTTTCTATGTTTCGCTTCCCTAAAAAGAAAAAAATATTTGGCTTCTGCGATTTTCGAATGACAGTGGATGTTCAAATTATAGTCCACACTCATCTCTTCTATTGAACGCTGCTGATTCCAATGATCCTTTGTTTCGTCTAAAACGTGAAGTAAGGATTGGTCATACTCTTTTTTCAGCTTTCCTTTTTTCCTGAAAAACATAGGTATCCTCTCCTTCGTTAAACGTCTCTTCTTCCTTCAAGGGCTTTCGATAACGTTACTTCATCTGCGTACTCGAGGTCACCACCGACGGGAAGTCCGTGGGCGATCCTTGTGATCCTGATACCGGATGGTTTGACGAGTCGGGAGATGTACATGGCTGTCGCTTCCCCTTCAATATTGGGGTTGGTTGCCAGGATGACTTCCTGGACTTCATCACTTTGAAGTCGTTTGATGAGGTCAGGTACATTAATGTCTTCAGGTCCGATCCCATCCATCGGGGAGATGGCTCCATGAAGCACATGATATTGTCCGTTATACTCTTTCATCTTCTCCATCGCGATGACATCCTTGGGGTCCTGCACGACACAGATGATGCTGCGGTCACGCCTTTGATCCTCACAGATATAGCAGGGATCTTGATCCGTTATGTGTCCGCAGACGGAGCAGTAACTCAAGTTACGTTTTGCATTGACCAGTGCTTTCGCAAAGTCCAATACGGTATCCTCTTTCATACTAAGAACAAAAAAAGCCAGGCGGGCCGCAGTTTTCGGCCCGATTCCCGGCAGTTTCATAAAGCTGTCGATCAGCTTTGATATAGGCTCAGGATAATGCATATTTTTGCCTCCTAGAACATTCCCGGTAGGTTCATTCCTTTAGTGAACTGACCCATGGTTGAGTTCGTTAGTTCGTCCGCTTTCTTTAGTGCATCGTTAGTCGCTGCAAGAACCAAGTCTTGTAACATTTCTACATCATCCGGATCAACCGCTTCTTCGTTGATTTTCACATCAATGACTTGTTTGTGACCGGACACGATGACTGTTACCATTCCGCCGCCTGCTGTTCCTTCGATTTGCTTTTCACCCAGTTCTTCCTGAGCTTCCGCCATCTTCTTTTGCATTTTTTGCATTTGCTTCATCATGTTTTGCATATTTCCATTTCCACGCATCATCATCATTACCTCCAGTTTATTTTTAAAAAATATTAATCGTTAAGTTCTATTAAGTCCATACCGACCAGCTTTTCTGCTTCCGTTAAGAGGGAATCTTCTTCTTGATCCCCGCCGGATGAATCTCCATCCTCTGTTTTCGAGTTCCGGATGAAGTCTTCCCTGATGGACACCCACTGATCTTCAGGAATTCCAATAGCCGCATAGCTATTTCCCGTTAACTCTTCCAAAATGGAAGCAATGGCTGAAGTAAAAGCTTGATTCTCCATTGCCATCTGACAATGGATATCATATTTGAATTTTAACACAAATGAGCCGTTTGTTGCTGCTACAGGTTCAGCATCATTTAATAATGCAGACTGCGAACGCATCTGACGCTGATTAAGGGTTTCCACCATGTCTCCCCATCGGCTCTTGATAAGATTCAAATCTTCTTTCGTAGCCGTTCGGAGTACTTCCTGAATCTTACCGGTAGGGGCACGGAATCCTTTCTTCGCCCTGATCGGCTTTTTGGTAGCTTGTGCAGCGGGCTCCGCTTGAACCTTGACTCCATTTGCCTTCAGCTGTTCGACCTCTTTTTCAAGAAGGTTGATCTTTTTCATCAAGTCATTTACTTCCGGAGAAGAAGCCGATACGGGCGCTTCCATCTGACAAAGCTTCACAATGGAAACCTCCAGATAAATCCGGGCATGATTCGTAAACTTCATTTCCTGACCGGCCTGATTCAGAACGTCAATGTACTGATAGATCTGCCCAGGCTGGGTACGCTCTGCCAATTCTTTAAAATCATCGTCGAGCATGACCCGTTCCAGTGATTCCTCCAGGTTCGGGGCGGTCTGGTATAACAGCATGTCCCTGAAATAAAGGATGAAGTCTTCTGCAAACCTCGCCGGGTCCTTCCCTTGAAACAGGAGCTCTTCCAGGGCCCCTAAACCAGTTGTAACATCTCGTTCCAGGATAGCCTTTGCCAGGGTATTCAAGTAACCTTGAGAAACGGCTCCCGTTACCGTCAGGGCATCGTCGACCGTGACCCGGTCCTGACTGAAGGAGATCGCCTGATCGAGAAGGCTGAGGGCATCCCGCATCCCACCCTCGGCAGCCCTTGCGATGATCGTCAGGGCATTTTCTTCAAAATTCACGCCGGATTCTGTGGCAATATGACTCATTCTTCCCACAATATCCATGGCGGTGATCCGTTTGAAGTCAAATCGCTGACAGCGCGAAATGATTGTCAGGGGAATCTTATGGGGTTCGGTCGTCGCCAGGATGAATATGACATGCTTAGGCGGCTCCTCCAATGTTTTCAAAAGTGCATTGAATGCTCCAATGGACAACATATGAACTTCATCGATGATGTAGACTTTATACTCGACAACGTTTGGAGAATATTTGACTTTATCACGGATGTCCCGGATCTCCTCCACCCCGTTATTGGAGGCGGCATCGATTTCAATGACATC
The DNA here is from genome assembly GCF_002563655.1 of Bacillus sp. es.034. GTDB lineage: Bacteria > Bacillota > Bacilli > Bacillales > Bacillaceae_B > Rossellomorea. The sequence continues at coordinate 818,164 of NZ_PDIY01000001.1, forward strand.
AGGGATCGAACCGTCCGTGATCCCTTTACACGCATCGCACTCATTGCAAGGTTCCGCTACAGGGGAACGTTCACAGTTAACGGCTTTTGCCAGGATCTTCGCTGCACTCGTCTTCCCTGTCCCTCTTGGTCCCGAGAATAAATAGGCATGGGAAATCTTCTGATGAAGGAGGGCATTTTGCAACGTTTTCGTTACATGCTGCTGTCCCACTACATCAATAAATGACTGAGGACGCCACACACGATATAAAGCTTGATATGCCAAAATACTCCCCCCTCTTTTTATGTACTATAGTGTCTCTATTATAACGTAATGTAAATCCCTTTTACAAAGAAAACCGGAGATCAATTTAAACCTTTGCACAAACAAAAAACCCACCCGGAAATGGATGAGTTGTTGTATATTAATTAAACTGCCGTGCACCTTTCGTCGACAAGCATCCATAGGCGTTACTCAAGCAGTTAGCTCGGCCCAGGCAACCCTGCGGCACATGGGAGCTTCCACTTAATGCTGCTTCCTTCCGGACCTGACATGGTTCATGGATTCCCATTGCGCAGGACCCAGGCGTCAACACCACTTACTTGAGGCAGGCCCTACAGAGTGCGAGCCTCGGAAAGGAATTCGGTCTCGCTAGAGCGGATTGCGAGTACAGGGCACCGCTACCTCCCCACCTAGCACGGCAAAATTGATACCATATTTAGTTGCGTCATTAGTGCGACGCAAGATTAAGTATACTAGGATTTACGGTAAAAAGCAATGATGGAATGCTGTAAGTTATTTACAGACTATCCATCCCCTTTTTCTTCTCGATTTTCTTCCGCTCCCTTAACCCTTTAAAAAATCGGGAGAGGATTCCACCACATTCCTCCGACAAAACCCCAGGCACTACTTTACACTGGTGATTGAACCGATCATCCTCAAGTAGATTCATCAACGTACCGGCACAACCCGCTTTCGGATCCTTTGCCCCATAAACGACTTTCTCGATTCTTGATAGGATGATGGCCCCGCTGCACATGGGACAAGGTTCAAGGGTGACATAAAGCTCCGCTCCTTCAAGACGCCAGGTGCCAAGCTTCTCACACGCCTCCTGGATCGCCAATGTTTCGGCATGGGTGATGGCGTTTTGGCTTGTTTCCCTCAGATTATGGGCCCGGGCGATGATTTCGTCATCCATCACAATCACGGCGCCAATCGGAACTTCCTGGATCGCGGCTGCTTTCTCTGCTTCTTTCAGTGCTTCTTTCATAAACTGTTCTTCTCTTATACCCATTTTGTACTCCTGTAAATTTATTTCTCTTTTCTTTATAAAATATCCACATTCACACCAAACTATAGTGGAAAGGGGCTTTCACATGATACCTAACGATACTGCTCTCCTGGTCATCGATATTATGAATCCATTTGACTTCAAACACGGGGAAACCCTGGCACAACACACCGCCAGGATTGTCGATCCCATTAACTCCCTGCGTCGCTATTGCATGAAACATCAGCTTCCTACCATCTATATTAACGACCATTACGAGCTTTGGAAAGCAGATTACAAAGAGATATACAAAAAGTGTCATAACAAAAGGAGCGACCGCATCATGACACCTCTCCAACCGATGGAAGACGATTACTTTCTTATTAAACCGAAGCACTCTGCCTTTTATGGTACGGCATTAAACACACTTCTTCACCACTTATCCGTCAAGAACCTGATCATCACAGGGATTGCCGGCAATATATGTGTACTCTTCACAGCCAATGATGCCTATATGAGAGAGTTTACCCTGATGGTGCCCGGTGACGCCATCGCTTCTGTCAGTGAAGAAGACAATCACTACGCCTTGACGATGATGAAAAATGTCTTAAAAGCAAAGATTGATCCCACCAGTGGGATTTTATAAAATTTCTGGCAGAAAACATATTCAAACCACCCTTCTCATACGCTGATTATAGTGAATGTATTAGAGGAGGGTTTGTTTATGCAAATACATGTTGTCCAGCCGAACCAATCTTTATTTGGCATCGCTCAAGCGTATGGGTCAACAGTTAATGATATAGTGGACGCCAATCAATTGCCGAACCCCAATAACTTAGTGATCGGCCAATCACTGGTCATCCCGATTATAGGAAGTTTTTATTTTGTTCAACCCGGGGATAGTCTTTGGGGCATCAGTCAAAAAACGGGCGTCCCTTACCAGGAACTTGCAAGGGTGAACGGGATTTCTCCTAATCAGCCTCTACAGGTGGGGACTCGTTTATACATCCCACAGAAGTCCAAGGTGAAAGCAGAGTTTAATGGGTATGTTGAGCCATACGGAAAGGAAGTGGCCCCGAACCTTGAACAAAGCGCCAAGGAAGCTGCCCCCTACCTCACGTATCTCGCTCCATTCAGTTTTCAGGCGAAGCGGGATGGGACTTTGAAGGAACCTCTCCTCGGAAACCTCATTCAAACGGGGAAAGACAATAATAATGTCATGATGATGGCCATCACCAACCAGGAGGAAGGGACATTCAGTGATGAACTGGGCAGAATTCTATTAACCGATCAGAACATCCAGAATAAGTTCCTGGATAACGTTGTCCAAACCGCCAAAAAATATGGATTCAGGGATATTCACTTCGACTTTGAGTACTTGCGCCCACAGGATAAAGAAGCCTACAACCAATTTCTACGAAAAGCGAAGGCACGCTTCAACCAGGAAGGATGGCTGCTCTCCACCGCCCTTGCCCCAAAGACCAGCGCGGATCAAAAAGGGAAATGGTATGAAGCCCATGATTACAAAGCCCATGGTGAAATTGTCGACTTCGTGGTCATCATGACGTATGAGTGGGGCTACAGTGGAGGTCCCGCCATGGCAGTCTCCCCTATCGGACCGGTGAGGGATGTTCTCGAGTATGCTGTTTCCGAGATGCCTCCATCCAAGATTCTCATGGGGCAGAATTTATATGGTTATGACTGGACACTTCCCTTCGTACAGGGAAGTACAGCCAAAGCCATCAGTCCTCAACAGGCAATCCAGATAGCCGCTGATAACAATGTCAAAATCGATTATGATCAAAAAGCGCAGGCACCCTTCTTCAAGTACCGTGATGCAGATACCGGAAAAGATCATGAAGTCTGGTTTGAAGATGCACGGAGCATCCAGGCCAAATTCGATCTTATGAAAGAATTGAAATTGAGGGGGATGAGTTATTGGAAGCTCGGTCTCTCTTTCCCTCAAAACTGGCTGTTAATATCCGACAATTTCAACGTTGTAAAAAGATAATTAATAGTAGCTGATGGATAGGTAAATCTATAAACACCTATTCATCAGCTTTTTATGTGCGTCTTCATAAAGTTCCCTTACAGGAAGCCGATACAATGAAGGTGATGTGTTTTCTCTATCACAGGAAATATCCTGAACAAACCATCCATATATTGTGTTACAATAATTCCTGTCGTAATTTTTCACACTAAATACGAGAAAAGATTGCCGTAATATGAGGAGGACAATTAATGGGGCGCATTCCTTTCATTACCGTTGAAGGCCCGATTGGAATAGGAAAAACCTCTCTTGCAAAAGCGATTTCCGATCATTTTCAATTTCACCTGCTTAAAGAAATCGTAGATGAAAACCCATTCTTAGATAAGTTTTATGATGACATTGAAGAGTGGAGCTTTCAAACAGAGATGTTTTTCTTATGCAATCGATATAAACAATTAGAAGATATCGAGAAACACTACTTATCTCAGAACAAATCTGTCGTTGCAGATTATCATATTCTTAAAAACATTATCTTCGCAAAACGCACGTTGAAGGACGAACAACAATTCAAGAAATACCTCAACATCTATGACATCCTGACTTCAGATATGCCGAGACCCAATGTGGTCATTTACTTGAACGCAAGCTTAGATACGCTCTTGAAGCGGATCGAAAAAAGAGGACGTGATTTCGAAAAGAAAATCAGCCCTCTATACCTGAAGCAGCTATCACTCGATTATGAAGAATACATGAATACATTCGAAGAAACACACCCGGATATCCCTGTTCTTCGCTACAATGGCGATCACGTCGATTTCGTTCAAAACAAAGAAGATCTGGATCACATTCTTACTCAATTAGAAACTACACTGAAAAAAGGAGTTCACTATCATGAATCTTCGCACTAAATACGGAATTCCGAACAACGCCGTGATCACCATTGCCGGAACGGTCGGTGTCGGGAAATCCACGATGACAAACGGATTGGCCAATGCTTTGGGCTTCCGGACGTCATTTGAAAAAGTGGATACGAATCCTTATCTCGATAAATTTTATCAGGACTTTAAAAGCTGGAGCTTCCACCTTCAAGTCTACTTCCTGGCAGAACGCTTTAAAGAACAGAAGAAAATCTTTGAATACGGCGGCGGCTTTATCCAAGACCGATCCATCTACGAAGACACAGGCATATTCGCCCGCATGCATTATGAAAAAGGAAATATGAGTGAAATCGACTATGAAACCTATACAAGCCTATTCGATGCCATGGTCATGACACCGTATTTTCCACACCCTGATCTATTGATTTACCTTGAAGGATCCATTGATAATGTCGTGGACCGCATCCGTGAGCGGGGTCGCCCGATGGAACAGCAAACGCCTGTTGCCTACTGGGAGGAAATGCACGAGCGCTACGAAAACTGGATCAATTCCTTTAACGCATGTCCTGTCCTCAGACTCGACATCAGCGAATACGACCTCGTCAACGACCAAAACTCTATCGAACCAATCGTCGAAAGAATCGGCTACTTCATAGAACAGACGAGAATGTTAAAAAGCTAAACGAAAAGCGGAGGCGCCTTGGTCAGGCCCGACAAGCATAAGACGAGCCATCCAAAAAGGCGGATTTTTGCCTTTTTGGATGGCTTGACTTATGACCTCGAGGGACTAGGCGCCGGAGCTGGATCAGAATATATAAAAAAAGACTATTCTGCGACTAAGAGTAGTCTTTTTTTATATTCTATCCACAAAATGCCTAATAACGAAACGAGGAAGACCCATCCGTTTATTTCCATTCGAAAAGAGGTATAGGTAGTAACAAATAATTGATGAAGGAGATGTAGAGATGATGGAAGCGAAACAAACTTATTTTGTTGATATCAGCAGCGGGGATATTCTGCAGGATCCGAATCAAAACGCCAGTCCGAGCTTTCGGATATTCGCAACCCCTACAGAGGTGAACGAGCTTAAAATGCTCTTTAACGATAATTATGATGATGACATGTCCACCATGAGACGCGCTCAGGTTCCATTCCGCCAGTATCATAATTCACCAGAAGATAATCATTATGATCAATCGATGAGGGATATTTATGCAAAGATCTACCTGCTGGGGGATGAAGAAGCACGCAGTCATATTACAGCGATCGGTGTACTCGAAAACACGTCCGATCACCATGTAAGAGAAGATATAGAGAACCTTAAGTAAGAGGTACCAGGTCCTTCGACATGGGGATAAAATAAAAAAATTCGTTACATAAAATGTAACGAATTCTATCTCCAAAGTTTATGCGCGATGGTTATAAAAAAATCAATGGAGGAGGAAGGGGGATTCGAACCCCCGCGGGCTGTTACACCCCTGTCGGTTTTCAAGACCGATCCCTTCAGCCGGACTTGGGTATTCCTCCGTATCGACAAGAATTATAATAACATGGTGTATATATGGAGTCAAGCATATTTCATAAAAAATTTAAAAGAAGTCTCACGGATGGACGCGAGACTTCTTTTTGCTGACAAAAATGTTTTATTTAATGACTTCCACTCCACCCATGTATGGACGAAGGGCTTCCGGTACGATGACACTGCCATCTTCCTGCTGGTAGTTTTCCAGGATGGCGGCGACTGTTCGTCCAATCGCTAATCCAGAACCATTTAACGTATGCACATGTTCAGGCTTCGCGTTGGGCTCTCTTCTGAAGCGGATGTTGGCACGTCTCGCCTGGAAGCTCTCAAAGTTACTGCAAGAAGAAATCTCACGGTACGTACCGTAACTTGGAATCCAGACTTCAATGTCGTACTTCTTGGCTGCAGTGAAGCCCAGGTCCGCTGTACACATAGATAATACGCGGTACGGAAGACCAAGCAGCTGAAGAACTTTTTCAGCGTGACCCGTCAATTTCTCTAACTCATCATAAGAGTCCTCAGGCTTCACAAAGCGTACCAGCTCGACTTTATTGAACTGATGCTGACGGATCAGCCCTCTTGTATCACGTCCTGCAGATCCCGCTTCAGAGCGGAAGTTGGCGCTGTATGCCACATAGCTTACAGGCAGCTCGTCAGCCTTCAGGATTTCATCGCGATGATAATTCGTTACAGGCACTTCTGCCGTAGGAACTAAGAAGTAGTCCTCGCTCTCGATTCTGAACGCATCCTCTTCAAACTTTGGAAGTTGTCCTGTCCCTGTCATACTCGCCCGATTCACAAGGAATGGAGGAATCATTTCCGTATAACCATGCTCATCCATATGAAGGTCCATCATAAAGTTGATAAGGGCTCTTTCAAGTCTTGCCCCGAGGCCTTTATAGAAAACGAAACGGCTTCCCGTCACTTTCCCTGCCCGTTCGAAATCAAGGATTCCGAGATTTGTTGCTACATCCCAGTGAGGCTGTGCTTCGAAATCAAATTCCCGGACCTCGCCCCATTTACGCGCTTCGATATTATCATCTTCTGTTTCCCCCACAGGTACCGTTTCATGGGGGATGTTTGGAATAGAAAGAAGGATTCGCTCAAGCTCTTCCTCGATGCCTCTTAATTCATCATCCAACTTTTTCACCATGGCTCCTACTTCACGCATCTCCAAAATCATATCCTGAGCATCTTTTTTCTCTTTTTTCAGCTCGGCAATTTGTTGGGATACTTCATTACGCTTGCTCTTTAGGTCTTCACTTTCCACAAGGAGCTCTCTTCTTCTCTTATCAAGCTCTTCAAACTTATCGAAGTCCTCCAGGTTCTCACCACGGTGCTGAAGTCGGGCTTTTACATCTTCCAGATTGTTACGTAAATACTTAATGTCTAACATGCCGTTTCTCTCCTTTTTATAAAAAAATAAAAAACCCCCATCCCTGGTAAAAGGGACGGAGGTTTCCGCGTTGCCACCCTAATTGAAGACGCAAAGCATCTTCCTCTTAAGAGATGGTAACGGAATCACCGAAAATACCTACTTCATTCAGTACTTCACTCAAGGATGGATTCGTAAAGCTCCTGCATCGATTCTCACCGGCCATCGACTCTCTTTAGCAAGCTTTCTTTACTACTATTTCCTATCAACGATTTAAATTTTAATTGGTTATTTCATAATCTACTACAATGTTTTCCATTTTGCAATAGAATTATGCGATTGTTTTCTCCATGCTTTCCTTCACCATTTCAACGAAGAAAGCGGTCAAACGATGATCATCCGTCAATTCAGGATGGAAAGAACAGCCGAGGAACTGACCATGGCGGGCAAGCACGATACGCTCATTATGCTTCGCCAGGATTTCAACATCTTCTCCCGCTTCCACGATATGAGGCGCACGAATGAAGACGGCATTGAATCCTTCTCCTACATGGGCAATCGAAAGGTCCGCTTCGAAGCTTTCCTTCTGACGGCCAAATGAATTACGCTCCACCGCCACATCCATCACCCCAAGATGAGGTTCTTCGTAACCGACAATATGCTTCGCTAACAGAATCAAACCGGCACATGTTCCAAAGATCGGTTTCCCTGCTTCTGCGAATTGCCTTAACGGCTCCATAAAGCCATAGCGGTCAATCAGCCTTCTCATCGTCGTACTTTCTCCGCCAGGCATGATGAGCCCCTGAATCTCTTCCAGTTGCTCTACACGCTTCACGACGATCGCCTTGGCCCCAGAGGCCTCGATTGAACGTACATGCTCCCTGACGGCACCTTGAAGTCCTAATACACCGATGTTCAACATAGAATCACACCTTACCATCCACGATCTTGCATGCGGTTTTCAGGGAGGATAGAAGAAATTTCTACGCCCTTCATGGCTACACCAAGCTCTTTAGACAGTTCTGCGATCAACTTGTAATCCTGGTAGTGAGTAGTTGCTTCTACAATCGCTCTTGCGAATTTCTCAGGGTTCTCTGACTTGAAGATACCAGAGCCTACGAATACTCCGTCAGCCCCGAGTTCCATCATAAGAGCAGCATCAGCTGGTGTGGCAATTCCGCCTGCAGCAAAGTTTACAACAGGTAAACGACCGTTTTCCTTAATTTCTAACAATAATTCGTATGGAGCTCCCAGTAACTTCGCTTCTGTCATGATCTCATCTTCATTCATGCTCACTAGCTTACGTACTTGAGCATTTACCTTACGCATATGACGAACCGCTTCAACGATGTTACCTGTCCCAGGCTCACCCTTTGTACGAAGCATAGATGCCCCTTCACCGATACGGCGGGCAGCTTCACCTAAATCTCGGCATCCGCATACGAAAGGAACCGTGAAATCTCTTTTATTTAAATGGTACTCTTCATCAGCCGGCGTCAATACTTCACTTTCATCAAGATAATCAACACCCATTGATTCAAGGACCCTTGCCTCAACGATATGACCGATACGAGCCTTCGCCATTACCGGAATCGACACGGCACCCATCACTTCTTCAATAATACGAGGATCTGCCATTCTTGCCACTCCACCTGCAGCACGGATGTCTGCTGGAACTCGTTCTAAAGCCATTACCGCAACTGCACCCGCAGCTTCAGCAACTTTTGCCTGCTCTGCATTGACAACGTCCATGATCACGCCGCCTTTTTGCATTTCAGCCATACCTCTTTTTACACGATCTGTACCAGTCTTCATATCTATATCCCCCTTATATTTATCCCTTGCCTGCCCCACAACTTCCCAAAAAAGGAAGAAAACGTGACTAAAACAATCGGAATGATTATGTAACCCTACTGCTAAATAAACAATAAAAATGGGCTTATGTCAAGACGAAAAGCAGAGGGGCTTTGCTCAGAGGCGACAAGCATTCCTTTAGTCCCTTTGTATAATCCCCTACAATAATTCAATTATAAAAAACACCAAGACCTGTCCAACTTAAGTCTTGGTGTTTCACTATATTAGAACCAGCCTTTAACCGTAGAGGTAATGGAATCCCAGATATCTCCGAAGAAGCCACCGACGGCTCTCATGGAAAGGACGAACCAGTTCGCTTTCTCGATACCATCCACTGTCACAACAGATGCTTTTGAAGCGTTTGTCCCTTTATCCGTAAGATAACCTAGATCTTTTTTACCTTTAGCTTCCAGCGTGATATACCCGACCTTTTCTCCTTCTTTAATAGGAGCCGTCAGTTCGCCATTGTCATTCAACTTTTTCTTATCCAACACAAACTTAGGCTTGTATTGATCTTCTTCACCGTTCTTAACCACCATGCTTAATGGAGAATCGGTTTTGATTTGAACTTCTTTTTCTTTACCTTTTTGAACAGGAAGTGTTTTATGGCCTTTTACTTTGTAGTCAGCAGGAAGGACTTCTTCCATTGTGAAATTAGTAAAAGCGTAATCTAACATTTTTCTTGTTTCATTAAACCGTGCGTCATAAGAATTCTCACCAGAGCTGATATCCACGTTCATCACCACTGTAATATAACGCATTCCATCCCTTTCAGCTGTTCCGGTAAAACATCCACCCGCAAAATCAGTCGTACCGGTTTTTAAACCGTCCATACCCTCGTATTCACGGATTAATCCAGGCAGCATCCAGTTCCAGTTTTTCATCGGGAAAGCATCTTCAGTGCCTTCAGCGAATGTTTTCTTTGCAATTTTTGATGTATCAAGGATTTCAGGGAAATCTTTCATCAATCGATAAGCAAGAGTTGCGGTATCTTTCGCAGACATCACATTTTCTTCATCCGCTCCACCGACCACTTGATCCACATAAGGAGCTAAATCTTTATTATTCAATCCAGTCACATTGACAAATTTATAGTTTTCCAAGCCAAGTTCTTTGGCTTTATCATTCATCATTTGAACAAACTTTTCTTGAGAACCGGCTACAGTTTCAGCGATAGCCATCGCTGCAGCATTTGCAGATTCAATTGCCATTGCCTCATACAGATCTTTGATTTTATATGTACCCTCTTCTCTTAATGGAACATTACTCAGATTATCATTATGGGACATATTCGAAATTTTTGTCGGAACCGTGTATGTCTGATCCCATTTCACTTTACCTTCTTTAACCGCTTCAAGTAACACGTACTCCGTCATCATCTTCGTCATACTTGCAATTCCTTGAGCAGTATCGGAATTCTTTTCATACAGAATCTTACCTGTACTTGCTTCTACTAAAATCGCAGCTTTTGCGTTTACATCCAAGTCACCTTGAGCATTGGCAGGTTTCTGCACCATACTCATTGCCATCATAAAAACCATCATACAAACAAAAGATTTTTGAATCCAACTTCTTTTCACTGTTAGCCCTCCAAGATTTTATGTACACCTTCGTTATTTTAACATAGTTCCAAAGGTAAGAATAGACAGAGAATATGACTAGTTTTGGTATAGGTCAAGGGACTTGCGGCCTCTTAAAAAAGGCGGAGAATGACCTTTCTTTCCAACTAAAAAAAGCTGACCAGGAAATTCTGATCAGCTTTTGTCATTATTTTCTTATAAAGAGTAGTTTGGTGCTTCTTTCGTAATCTGAACATCATGTGGATGACTTTCACGAAGGCCGGCACCTGTCATTTTAATGAACTGCGCCTTTTCTCTTAAGTCGAATAAATCTTTCGTTCCACAGTATCCCATTCCTGAACGCAAGCCCCCGACCAGCTGATACAATGTATCGGCTAAAGGTCCTTTATAAGGAATACGCCCCTCGATGCCTTCTGGAACGAACTTTTTCGCTTCTTCTTGGAAATAGCGGTCCTTTGATCCTTTTTCCATGGAGCTGACAGAACCCATCCCTCTATATACTTTAAAGCGGCGACCTTGGAAGATTTCCGTTTCGCCAGGGCTTTCAGATGTCCCTGCCAATAAGCTTCCAAGCATCACTGCATGTCCTCCGGCTGCCAAGGCTTTCACGATATCACCGGAGTACTTGATGCCTCCATCGGCGATGATGCTCTTACCGTGCTTCCTTGCTTCCGTTGCACAATCATACACAGCGGTAATTTGTGGAACCCCTACACCTGCAACAACGCGGGTTGTACAGATCGAACCAGGTCCGATTCCCACTTTGACCACATCTGCACCTGCTTCAATCAATTCTCTTGTCGCTTCAGCCGTCGCTACATTACCTGCAACGATATTTAACGTTGGATAAGCTTCACGTATTTCACGAACAATAGAAAGGACTCCAGCGGAATGACCGTGAGCCGTATCGATCACGATGACATCCACATGGGCTTTAACCAAATGTTCTACACGAGTTAATGTGTCCTTTGAAATACCAACTGCTGCTCCTACTAATAAACGCCCTTGAGCATCTTTAGCCGAATTCGGGAACTCGATGACTTTCTCAATATCCTTGATCGTAATCAATCCTTTGAGTGTTCCTTCTTGATCGATCAAAGGCAGCTTTTCAATCTTATATTGCTGAAGAATTTTTTCCGCTTCTTCTAGGGTAGTGCCGACTGGAGCCGTTACAAGATTCTCTTTCGTCATGACATCCGAAATCTGGATCGAATAATCCTGGATGAAACGAAGGTCGCGATTCGTTAAAATCCCGACAAGCTTCTGTTCTTGCTCGTTGTTCACAATCGGAACACCGGAAATTCTATATTTGCCCATCAAGTGCTCTGCAGAAAAAACTTGATGATCTGGAGTTAAAAAGAATGGATCAGAGATAACTCCACTTTCGGAACGTTTTACTTTATCGACCTGTTCAGCCTGCTGTTCAATACTCATATTCTTGTGGATGATACCGAGTCCACCTGTTCGAGCCATTGCAATTGCCATTTCAGCTTCGGTTACAGTATCCATCCCTGCACTGATGACAGGAACATTCAGCTTAATTGAGTCCGTTAATTCAACAGAGATGTTTACATCCTTTGGTAACACCTCTGATTTAGCTGGTAATAATAGCACATCGTCAAACGTTAAACCTTCTTTAGCAAATTTAGAATCCCACATGTTTTCGGCCTCCCTAGTCCCAAAATATTATTAGTAGGTTATCAATTGGTTAAAATACTGTCAAGAAGAATAGGATTAATTTAACTTTTCAGAATAATTAGAAGGTGATCTCTTGAACGAAATAAGTCAGCACTGGGACTTCATTCACTATTTTCAATCAGCGGAATACTCCCAGAAGTTTCTAAAAAAATGTTACGAAAAACTGGGTTCCATCCAAGCTGAAGTAAAGAGTTATGATAACTGTTATCCATTCATGTATTACCTGGAACAAGGAGAGCTTTATTATAAGCAAGCCATGTTGTCTCCACTTTCACTAAAGCCCATATTGCTTTTTTATGGATACATTCATTTCATTAAAGCGATTGTCCTGACAGAAGATCCGGAATACCCTGAAACAACAACGGTTCTTGCTCATGGGATTACCTCAAGAAAAAGAAAGAAGCAGCAGTACAGGTTTCTACAGGATGAGGTAAAGGTTCAGAAAAACGGCCTTTTCTCACACTTTTCGGACCTCGTGTTCCACGTGAAACATATCATCGGAGAAAAATACAAAATGGAAGATCTGCTCGTTCAAATACCTGAACTCGAAGAAGCATTTCTGATTCTGCTCAAAAAGAAAACCATGTTCTGGTTCACCGACCAGCACGAACTGACGATCGACGAGTCCTTACTCTCCCACTTTCATATGTCCGAGTCTTTATTTACACAGTACATGAACGAAAAAATAACGGGGAATTCAATCTGGATTACAAATGACAAGCTGCACGCATCGAGCGCTGAGGAACACCTGCCTGTCAGATGGCATTTAAACAAAAACCGATCGGCACTGCCAGGGATTCGAAACGAAGCATCAGGCATACCTGAAGTACTCATCCACTATGCCATTCTATATAACCTGAGCATGATTGCCCGGTACGAAACCGAATGGTGGGTGGAACTATTAAAAAACCGCACCAATGAAGACTATCCAATCATTACGACGTTTCTCAACGTCACAACAGAAAAGTCACCCTATCTATTACTCAAGATACTTAAGGATAAAACATAGGAGAAAGAGAAAGGTCGAGCCTTTTCTCTTTCTCTATTCAGCCTGAAGCAACTTTTTAATATCATCCTCAATTTTACGGGGATTGGTTTGTGGCGAATACCGGTCGAATACCTCACCATTTTTCCCAACCAAAAACTTAGTGAAGTTCCATTTAATATTTGAAAGAAGAACGCCTTTTTTCTCCCGGGTTAAAAATGTGAATAATGGGTGAGCTTCCTTTCCCTTTACATCCACCTTCGCAAACATCGGGAATGATACTCCGTAATTTACCTGACAGAATTCCATAATATCATCCTGATTATCGAACTCCTGGTTCATGAATTGATCACACGGAAAACCCAATACGACAAGCCCTTCTTCTTTATACTCTTCATACAGGCCCTGAAGCTCTTCAAATTGGGGCGTAAAGCCACACTTACTTGCTGTGTTCACAATCAGCATGACCTTCCCACGATACTCGTCCAGCGACGTCACAGACCCATTCGCTCTCTTAACAGTAAAATCATAAATTGTCGTCATGTTTTTCTCTCCTTGTGTATACTCTTACTTAAATAATACGTTAGGAGGTTGGGAGATAGCAATTTTTAGTGGGTGGTGGGATCGTGGGACGGGGAGGCGTGGCGGTTAGACGCCTGATATCCGATCTCGTGCTTCTACTAGATTTGGTTATTGGGATAAAGAAAGTTTTATAAGCCTTTAGTATCTTAGCAAAACACCTCGAATCAGAACAAAAAGAACCAAAAAATGTGTCCTGGATTAACAATGGGGGTTAAAATTGCGAGATTACTAGCTTTTCATCAGGATTCTCGTGATGATGAGAAATGGAAGATAGGTTAATTGCGTCATTTGGGGAGGGGATTGCGTCGTTTTTGAAATTATTACGTCATTTTTTCTTTTATTGCGTTTTTACCAAATACTTACTTTTCATATACTCCCTCTCATCCTTTTCTAACAATCAAAACCAAAAAAGAGCAACTCACTAAGAGCTACTCTTTTCCTATTTGCCTGGCGACGTCGTACTCTCACAGGGGGAGCCCCCAACTACCATCGGCACTGAAAGCTGCGGCTAGTGATGAGCGGCGAATCTCTTCGTCCGCTTCACTCGTTCAGATCCTCGTGTGGACACCACACTCCGGTCTTCTCTCCCTCGCGTCCTCGACCTTCTTGCTCCTCCCTACCCTCGCACTGCGGTCGAGGAGAGATCAGACAAATCTTTATGTTCTTCGAACTTCAAATCAAACCAAAAAAAGAGTAACTCCTAAGAGCTACTCTTTTCCTATTTGCCTGGCGACGTCCTACTCTCACAGGGGGAGATCCCCCAACTACCATCGGCGCTGAAGAGCTTAACTTCCGTGTTCGGCATGGGAACGGGTGTGACCTCTTCGCCATTATCACCAGACGAATATTTAATTGAAGGATTGTTCCTTCAAAACTAGATAAAGAATTGATGTCAAGAAAGCCGAATATCGACCAATTGTTTGTTCATATAAATATGACTCTTTGTGGTTAAGTCCTCGATCGATTAGTATCAGTCAACTCCACATGTCGCCATGCTTCCATCTCTGACCTATCTACCTAGTCATCTTCTAGGGATCTTACTCACATACGTGATGGGAAATCTCATCTCGAGGGGGGCTTCATGCTTAGATGCTTTCAGCACTTATCCCTTCCGCACATAGCTACCCAGCGATGCCTTTGGCAAGACAACTGGTACACCAGCGGTGCGTCCATCCCGGTCCTCTCGTACTAAGGACAGCTCCTCTCAAATTTCCTGCGCCCACGACGGATAGGGACCGAACTGTCTCACGACGTTCTGAACCCAGCTCGCGTACCGCTTTAATGGGCGAACAGCCCAACCCTTGGGACCGACTACAGCCCCAGGATGCGATGAGCCGACATCGAGGTGCCAAACCTCCCCGTCGATGTGGACTCTTGGGGGAGATAAGCCTGTTATCCCCGGGGTAGCTTTTATCCGTTGAGCGATGGCCCTTCCATGCGGAACCACCGGATCACTAAGCCCGACTTTCGTCCCTGCTCGACTTGTAGGTCTCGCAGTCAAGCTCCCTTGTGCCTTTACACTCTGCGAATGATTTCCAACCATTCTGAGGGAACCTTTGGGCGCCTCCGTTACTCTTTAGGAGGCGACCGCCCCAGTCAAACTGCCCACCTGACACTGTCTCCCACCCCGATAAGGGGCGCGGGTTAGAATTTCAATACAGCCAGGGTAGTATCCCACCGATGCCTCCACCGAAGCTGGCGCTCCGGTTTCCAAGGCTCCTACCTATCCTGTACAAGCTGTACCAAAATTCAATATCAGGCTACAGTAAAGCTCCACGGGGTCTTTCCGTCCTGTCGCGGGTAACCTGCATCTTCACAGGTACTATAATTTCACCGAGTCTCTCGTTGAGACAGTGCCCAGATCGTTACGCCTTTCGTGCGGGTCGGAACTTACCCGACAAGGAATTTCGCTACCTTAGGACCGTTATAGTTACGGCCGCCGTTTACTGGGGCTTCGATTCGCACCTTCGCTTGCGCTAAGCACTCCTCTTAACCTTCCAGCACCGGGCAGGCGTCAGCCCCTATACTTCGCCTTACGGCTTCGCAGAGACCTGTGTTTTTGCTAAACAGTCGCCTGGGCCTATTCACTGCGGCTCTCTCGGGCTTGCACCCTACCAGAGCACCCCTTCTCCCGAAGTTACGGGGTCATTTTGCCGAGTTCCTTAACGAGAGTTCTCTCGCTCACCTTAGGATTCTCTCCTCGCCTACCTGTGTCGGTTTGCGGTACGGGCACCTTTTTCCTCGCTAGAGGTTTTTCTTGGCAGTGTGGAATCAGGAACTTCGCTACTATAATTCGCTCGCTATCACAGCTCAGCCTTCACGATGACGGGATTTGCCTCATCATCAGCCTAACTGCTTAGACGCACATATCCAGCAGTGCGCTTACCCTATCCTCCTGCGTCCCCCCATTGCTCAAACGGAAAAGAGGTGGTACAGGAATATCAACCTGTTGTCCATCGTCTACGCCTATCGGCCTCGACTTAGGTCCCGACTAACCCTGAGCGGACGAGCCTTCCTCAGGAAACCTTAGGCATTCGGTGGATGGGATTCTCACCCATCTTTCGCTACTCATACCGGCATTCTCACTTCTAAGCACTCCACCAGTCCTTACGGTCTAGCTTCGCAGTCCTTAGAACGCTCTCCTACCACTGACACCTAAAGGTGTCAATCCACAGCTTCGGTGATACGTTTAGCCCCGGTACATTTTCGGCGCAGAGTCACTCGACCAGTGAGCTATTACGCACTCTTTAAATGGTGGCTGCTTCTAAGCCAACATCCTGGTTGTCTAAGCAACTCCACATCCTTTTCCACTTAACGTATACTTTGGGACCTTAGCTGGTGGTCTGGGCTGTTTCCCTTTCGACTACGGATCTTATCACTCGCAGTCTGACTCCCATGGATAAGTCTTTGGCATTCGGAGTTTGTCTGAATTCGGTAACCCGATGAGGGCCCCTAGTCCAAACAGTGCTCTACCTCCAAGACTCTTACACATGAGGCTAGCCCTAAAGCTATTTCGGAGAGAACCAGCTATCTCCAAGTTCGATTGGAATTTCTCCGCTACCCACACCTCATCCCCGCACTTTTCAACGTGCGTGGGTTCGGACCTCCATTCAGTGTTACCTGA